>NZ_JBFUKU010000124.1:0-23199 GCF_056400685.1 Pseudomonas sp. P5_A12
GGATTGCGTCTCGGCATAGGGATTGCGTCTCGGCATAGGGAGGCACCCCGTTGTACTCGACCACGGACGCTTCGCCGGCGTTGTAACCTGCCAACGCCAGCACCTGATTGCCGTTGAAGCGCTTGAGCAGCCAGGCCAGGTAGCGCACGCCGCCACGAATGTTCTGTTGTGCGTCGAACGGATCGTCCACGGCGAAGCGCTCGGCAGTGGCGGGCATCAACTGCATCAGCCCCTGGGCGCCTGCTTCGGAAATGGCGTTGGGGCGAAACGCCGATTCGGCATGTATCACCGCGCGGACCAGCGCCCTGTCGACACCATAATGACCCGAAGCGGCTTCGATCTCCCGCTGATAGGAATGGGTGTCCAGGCGCAGTGAGGCGACCTTGAAATCCTTCGGCGCCATGCACAGATAGCAGCCTTTGATGTAATAGAGCTCAAGGACATCGACCCGTGCGGAGATCCCGACGGGGCGCCGGCTCACATATTGACGAATACCCCTGTGGATGAAGGTGTACACCCGAATCCGCACCGCGCCTGAGTTGTCGTCCCGCACAAGCCGTGGCAGGGCCATTGCCTTGGCGCCGGCGCCCGCCATGCCATTCTGGCGAGTGCAGCGGGCGCTGGCGATGGCTTGGCTGGTGTAGCTGATGGTTCCGTCCATGGCTTGGCACTTGAACATGGCGCTGGCGCACAGTGGAGCGACCAGCAAGGCCAGCTCGATGCAGCCAAGAAGGCTCTTGCGAGCCCATCGCCATGCTCTGGTACTCATCACATCGCTCCGCGCCGCAGGCGCCGATCAGGTCTGGGGCGCCTGGCCCGGGCGCTGCCTTGGGAGGGTCTATTCTGGATGACCCGCCCTTTGTTCTGATAGTTATACCCCTTGTAACCGGCCTTGGAACTTGCGTTGACGTACGGACTGCCGGCATTCCCAGCGAAGCCCAAGCCTGATTGCTCGCACGACTCGTCGTCCGCATCGGGCAGGCGCACGGTGCCTTTGAGGATGTGGCACATCTCGTCGTAGTCGCACTTGCATCTCGGTCTACGCACTGACCGAAACACGGCTGCTTCCTGCGAAGACCCAGCGGTTCATCGAGTTCATACGCGACCACATCAACAGTGCTTAATGCCTGACGACTGGATAGGGGGCACCCGACGCAAACGAATGTCTCCTTCTGGCCGATTCTGTTGAAAAAGTCGCTTCACCCAAATGACCTGAATATTGACTGGTGAAAACGCCATTTTTACACGATGCTACGTGAAATCTGAGCCCGCAAGCCTCTACCAAAAGTAAAGATTTCAATCTCAGGCGCGTATTTTTCCGCCGTGGAAACCGTGGCCGACTTTTTCAACCGAAGCGGTCGATTGCCGCCTTTCGCGACAGATCGCAATTGGGTCAAAAGCAGTCAATTTCGCACCTTTTCGTCTACCCTCACAATGCGCCAGGCAGCAATCAGCTTGTGCCCGGCGCCTCGACATTCTTTCGTAAATGCACCGGAGAAGCTCCATGCTCAAGCGTACCCTGGCATTGGCCGTCGGCTTGACCCTGTCATTTGGCACCCTGTTGGCGCAGGCCGCCGACACCCTGAAAGTCAGTGCGATTCCCGACGAAGCCCCCACCGAACTGCTGCGCAAGTTCCAGCCGCTTGGCGCCTATCTGGAACAACAGTTGGGCATGAAAGTCGAGTTCGTGCCCGTCAGCGACTATCCGGCCGTGGTCGAGGCGCTGGCCACCGACCGAATCGACCTGGCCTGGCTGGGCGGCTTCACGTTCGTGCAGGCACGCCTGAAAACCGGCAATGCCATTCCGCTGGTACAGCGCGAACAGGACGCTCAATTCACCAGCAAGTTCATCACCGCCGACCCAGCCATCAAGTCCCTCGCCGATCTCAAGGGCAAGACCTTTGCATTCGGTTCGGTGTCCTCCACGTCGGGCAGTCTTATGCCGCGCTACTTTATGCTCAAGGACGGGATCAAGCCTGAAACCTACTTCAGTCGCGTCGGCTACTCCGGCGCCCATGACGCCACTGTCGCTTGGGTCCAGGCCGGCAAGGTGGACGCCGGGGTACTGAACGCCAGCGTATGGGAAAAACTGGTCGCCGCCGGCAAGGTCGACACGACCAAGGTAAAAGTGTTTGCGACCACTCCGGCTTACTTCGACTACAACTGGACGGTGCGTGGGACCCTCGACCCTGCGCTGGCGGCCAAGATAAAGGCAGCCTTCCTTGCTCTCGATCCGGCGAACCCCAAGGACAAGGAGATTCTGGACCTGCAGGCCGCCAGCCGCTTCATCGAAACCAAGCCTGAGAACTACAAGGGCATCGAGGAAGCCGCACGCGCCGCCGACCTGCTCAAATGACGTTGCATTTGACCCAGGTCAGCCTTACCCACGCCAACGGCGTCCAGGCGCTGCGTGGCGTGGACCTGCACATCGGTGCCAGCGAACAGGTCGCCATCATCGGCCCGTCCGGCGCGGGTAAGTCGAGCCTGCTCAATCTGCTGGCCACCGCCGTGCGACCGGGCAACGGCGAGCTGCAGGTACTCGGCGAGCGAGCCTGGCAGCTTTCTGCCCGTCAGCGTCAACGTCTGCGCGCGCGCATCGGTCTGGTTCATCAGTCGCCCCCCCTGCCACCGCGCCAGCGCGTGGTCACCGCGGTTCTGGCCGGAAAGCTGGGTCAGTGGGGGCTGGGCAAGAGCCTGCTGAACCTGCTGCATCCACTGGATATTCCAGGCGCACGCGCGGCATTGGCCAGGCTGGACCTGAGTGACAAGTTGTTCGCGCAATGCCAGCAACTGTCCGGTGGACAGCTACAGCGCGTGGGCATTGCCCGCGTGTTATACCAAGCGCCCGAGGTGTTGCTGGCCGATGAGCCGGTATCGGCCATGGACCCGGTGTTGGCGCAGCACACGCTTTCGGTGCTCTGTCGCCATGCCCGGCAGCACAACGTCACCCTGGTCGCCAGCCTGCATGCGGTGGACCTGGCCCTGGCGAACTTTTCGCGGATCATCGGCTTGCGTGATGGACAGATTCTGTTCGACCTTGCGGCCAGCGAAGTCGACCGTGAGTTGCTCGACAAGCTCTACGCCAACGAACAACTGCAATCCCCACCGATTGCTCCGCCGCCCTTGAGTGTGCAGATTCCCCGATGCTGACCCGTGATACCCGAGATCCGGCCACCCGGCCCCGCCTGCTGCTCACCTTGCTGGCCCTTGCCTTGCTCTGGCCGGGCATCCACTTCAGCGAGCTGGACCTGAGCGTACTGGTGGTGAGTGACAGTCAGAGCGAGATGGGCCGGTTTGTAGCAGCCTTCTGGCCACCGGCACATGGCGAGGAATTCATCGAGCTGTTGTTGCGAGCCACCCTGCAGACCTTGGCCATCGCCACGGCCGGCATGGCCCTGGCGTTGCTGTTGGCTGTCCCCGCCAGCCTGCTGGCCAGTCGTGCTCTGTCGCTGTCTGCGGCCTCCCATGCCGGCCACCCGAGCTATTGGGGCCAACTGCTGCGCTGGCCTGTACGCGGTTTATTGATCTTCCTGCGCAGCGTACCGGAAATCGTCTGGGCCCTGCTGTTCGTGCGCGCCGTCGGCCTCGGCCCGACTGCCGGGGTACTGGCCATCGCCATTACCTACAGCGGCATGTTGGGCAAGGTCTACGCGGAAATTTTCGAGTCGGTCGACCAGCGCCCGGCCCATGCGCTACTGCAATCGGGCAGCGGTCGGCTCGCAGCCTTTTGCTACGGGATCCTGCCCAATGTCGCTGCGGAGCTGCTGTCATACACGGTGTACCGCTGGGAATGCGCAATCCGCGCCTCAGTGGTGATGGGCTTCGTCGGTGCCGGCGGTCTGGGCCAGCAAATGGATCTGTCGTTGCGCATGTTCGCCGGCGGTGAAGTGGCCAGTTTGTTACTGACATTCCTTGTACTGGTGCTGCTCGCCGATCAACTCAGCCGCCTGCTGCGCTGGAGGCTGGCATGAATCGCCTGATAAACCTGGCACTGTTGCTCTGTATCGGCGCAGCGGTGGTCGCCTCGTTCAGCTACCTGGGCATCGACCTCGGCGAACTCGGCGACACCGGCAACCTGCATCATATGGGCGCTTATGCGCAGCGTTTTCTCAGCCCGGACCTGAGCGCGGGCCATCTGCAAGCCATCGGTCACGGCGCCCTGGAAACCATTGCCATGTCCGCCCTTGGCACCCTGCTCGCGGCGGTACTCGGTCTGCTATTGGCATTGCCCGCGGCCGGGCGCTTCGGCTGGCCACTGCAGAGCGCGTCGCGCCTGGTGCTCAACGCCTTGCGCGCGGTTCCGGAACTGGTGTGGGCTGCGCTGATGGTCCTTGCTGCCGGTCTGGGCCCCAATGCCGGTACCCTGGCATTAGCCCTGCACACCACTGGCGTGCTCGGCCGGCTGTTCGCCGAAGCGTTGGAAAACACCCCACCAGAACCGGCCGACGCCATCCGCCTGCAGGGTGGCAATGCCGTATGGGCTTTCTGTTACGGCACACTGCCCAACCTGTTGCCACAGCTACTGGCCTACATCCTGTACCGTTGGGAAAACAATATCCGCATGGCCAGTGTGCTCGGCTTCGTCGGCGCCGGTGGTTTGGGGCAAATGCTCTATGTCAGCCTCAGCCTGTTCCAGGAAGCTCAAGCCAGCACGGTGATTCTGGCCATGCTGTTACTGGTATTGGCCGTCGATACATTGAGCAGCTGGAGCCGTCAACGCTGGGTCAAGGCCTGACTGCTTTCACAGAATTTAGTTGTGTTGCATCGACCGATTGAATCCACAGCCAATAGCGGACAGTCTGCTGGCACGTCAGCAGCGTAGTTTGATTTTCCACCTATACTCATCGAGAAGCTCTGGTTTGCCATTCTTGGCGTGCTTCTCCTCGCACAGTGTCGCACTCGCAGTGACCACACTCAGGCAAATCAATGATTTGCAAAAAAGACAAGGAACATCATGCCATCACCGTTTTCGACCGCTGCCGGGAGAATCGTCGATGAGAAACATAACTGTCCTGTCAACTGCCCTTGCCGTCGTTCTGGCAGGTTGCGCCTCTGCCCCCTCGGGAACGCACACGGAAACCTGCAAGGCAACCAATGAGCAAGAAATCTCGGCCTTGTTTGATCGATGGAATCGCTCGCTGCAAACCGGTGACCCACACCAAGTTGTCGCCAACTATGCCGAGCGCTCGGTCCTTCTTCCTACCGTGTCGAACAAACCGAGACTAACCGCCGCCGAGAAGGAGGACTATTTCCATCACTTCCTGGAAAACAAGCCCGAAGGCAAGATCAACTCAAGGACAATATTTATTGACTGTAACTCTGCGGTTGACGCTGGACTCTATACGTTCACCTTTCAAACTACGGGTGCTCAARTCAAAGCTCGCTACACATACACCTACAAGTGGGACGGTAAGCAGTGGTTGATCACTAGTCATCACTCCTCTGCAATGCCAGAGAAGAATTGAGGCGGCGATCACTATCGGACATCGGCGGCCATCACTCAGACAGCGCCCGACTCTTACTCAAACGGACGCGCTCGACTCTCGACTGAGGAGAACATCGCGGTGTCGAATCAGCTTGTGATACGCAACATGACCCGCTCCGAGCTGGACCAGCTTGTCGGCTGGGCTAAGCGCGAGGGTTGGAATCCCGGCCTTCACGATGCCGAGCTGTTCTGGGCTACGGACCCTGAGGCTTTCGTCGCGGCGGACCTTGATGGCGAGTTGATTGGCGGCGGTGCCATCACCTCCTACAACGGCGAATTCGGCTTCATGGGTTTCTTCATCGTTCGGCCCGAATATCGCGGACAGGGTCTGGGCAATACCCTCTGGCACGCCCGCCGCGAGCGCCTCCTCGCTCGTTTGCGCCCGGGTGCGAGCATTGGCATGGACGGTGTCTTCGCGATGCAGGACTACTACGCCAAGGGAGGCTTCGCCTTCTCCCATCGCAACATGCGTTTTCGTGCCGAGATCCTCGAACGTCCGGCAACCTCGCTTGATGACGGCGAAGACATCGTCCCGCTGGCGACCTTTGCGTTCGATCAGATTCTCGATTATGACCGCACCTGCTTCCCAGCCTCGCGCCCGACCTTCCTGAGAGGATGGATAGCCCAACCCGATGCACTCGCCCTGGGTTGCCGGCGCCAGGGAAGGCTCAGCGGGTTCGGCGTGGTGCGGCGCTGCCGGGAAGGCTGCAAGATCGGTCCCCTGTTCAGCGATGACGCCTTGGCGGCCAATGCCCTCTACTCGCACTTGGCAAGCTTCGCCGCGGGTGGCCCGCTGTTTCTCGATGCCCCGGAGAACAACCGCGCCGCGATGGCGCTCGTGTACCAACACGGGATGAACGAGGTCTTCGGCTGCGCGCGCATGTATCTCGGCCCTCCTCCGGCTCTCGCGCACGAACGTGTCTTCGGCGTCACGACCTTCGAGCTGGGCTGATGTCCGCGCGCGATCTCGTCGGTTACGGCGGTTGTCCACCCCACCCGCGATGGCCGGGTGAGGCTCGCGTCGCGGTTCAGTTCGTGCTCAACATCGAGGAGGGCGCGGAGTCGTGCATCCTCAATGGCGATGCCCAGTCAGAAGCCTATCTCCACGAGCTGCCTGGCCGCCCCCCTCGTACGGGAAAAAGGGACTTGAGTGTCGAGGGCATGTATGAATACGGATCGCGCGCAGGCGTGTGGCGCATCCTGGAGCTGTTCAACGCCCGCGACCTACCCCTGACCGCCTTCGCTGTCGGCCGGGCACTGGAACTCAACCCGCAGATCGGCCATGCGCTCTGCGCTGCCGGGCATGAAGTCGCCGGGCATGGTTACCGTTGGCTGGACTATCTCGACATCCCTGAAGACGAAGAGCGGCGCCATATCCGCCTTACCCTCGACGCGATCGAGCGGATCTGCGGCAAGCGMCCCACAGGTTGGTACACAGGAAGGGTCAGTCAGAACACCTGCCGCCTGTTGCGCGAGGACGGCGGGCTCCTCTACAGCTCAGACGCCTACAACGATGACCTGCCCTATTGGCTTCCAGGTTCTCCCGCACACCTGGTGATCCCGTACACACTGGTCAACAACGACATCCGCTATCTGCTGCCGAACGGTTTCTCCTCCGGGGAGGACTTCTTCCAGCTGCTCAAGGATGCTTTCGACTTGCTGTGGCAGGAAGGCGCGCAACATCCGAAGATGATGAGCGTCGGCCTGCATGGCCGGATCAGCGGCCATCCAGCACGCGCGATGGCATTGGCGCGCTTTCTCGATTACGTGCAAGGCCACGGCTCGGCGTGGATCTGCCGGCGAGAAGAAATTGCCAGGCACTGGATGGCCGAATTCCCCCCTTAGGGACGCCTCGATGAACAGGGTTACCTCAATGAAGGTGACGAGTATCTGCTCGCGGCCCTCATCCCGAAACCTCTCGCCCGCTTAAACCTTCCAAGCTATCCCCATCCGTTGCTGCCCTGGCAGAATCCTCAACAAAACAAAATGATTGCGCCTGGGCACTTCATGACCAATTGGTATTCAACGTGAACACTAAATTTGCACGTGTCGATATCAGACAAGAAGGCGACGCGAACAGGTAACTGAATCGTCGAACAAGCCTGGTAAGGTGGCGCATCTTTTCATCGAAATAACCACATCGCGATGATGGGTTTGATAAGAACTGCAGCGTTTGAAGGGTGCCTCTTTCAGGAAGCCCAGCAGGCAACAATGATGATCTGTTGCCCCTATCAATTCGCTTAAATGTCGATCAGCAGAGAAAAAACCATGATTAGCCCGAACTCCAAGGATTCGAGTGGCCAATTGGCGCAGGGCTTCAAGCCTCGTCACGTAACAATGCTGTCAATCGCCGGGATTATCGGCGCCGGTTTATTCGTTGGCTCAGGACATGCCATTGCAGCTGCTGGCCCAGCAGTCCTACTGGCTTACCTATTCTCAGGCCTGCTCGTCGTTCTGGTCATGCGTATGCTCGGTGAAATGGCGGTGGCCAACCCGGACACAGGCTCGTTCTCCACCTATGCCGACCAGGCGATAGGTCGTTGGGCAGGCTTCACCATCGGTTGGCTGTACTGGTGGTTCTGGGTACTGGTGATTCCTATTGAAGCACTGGCCGCCGGTCACGTATTAAACCAGTGGTTCCCCCAGATTGATGCCTGGCTGTTCGCTCTGGTGTCGATCATTGCGTTGGTGATAACCAATCTGTTCAGTGTCTCCAAGTACGGCGAATTCGAATTCTGGTTCGCCATGGCCAAGGTAGTGGCGATCATCGGTTTCATCGGCGTGGGTTTTGCCGTGCTGATGGGCTGGGTTCCCGATCGGGAAGTCAGCGGATTGAGCGGGTTGATGGCCGAGCATGGCGGATTTGCCCCCAACGGCCTGTCGGCGGTAGTCGGCGCTTTCATCACCATCATGTTCAGCTTCATTGGTACTGAAGCGGTCACCATCGCCGCCGCCGAATCCGACAACCCGTCGCAGAACATTGCCAAAGCCACGCGTTCGGTGATCTGGCGCATCGGGGTGTTCTACCTGTTGTCGATTTTCGTGGTCATCTCCGTGGTGCCCTGGAACGATCCGCTGCTCGCCCAGGTAGGCTCCTACCAACGGGCACTGGAAATCATGAACATTCCCCACGCCAAGTTCATGGTGGACGTGGTGGTGCTGATCGCAGTGGCCAGTTGCATGAATTCCTCGATCTACATTGCCTCGCGCATGCTGTTCTCGCTGGGCCGTCGTGGCGATGCGCCGAAGGCGCTCAAGGCGACCTCCTCCGAAGGCGTGCCGCGGGCAGCAGTCATCGCCAGTACCGTGCTGGGCGCGGCGATCACCGTGTGGAGCTACTTCATGCCCGCCGGGCTGTTTGACTTCCTGCTGGCCAGCTCCGGTGCGATTGCCTTGCTGGTGTACCTGGCCATTGCAGTGTCGCAGCTGCGCATGCGCCGGATGTTGCGTCGGCAGAACGTTGAGCTGACCTTTCGCATGTGGCTGTTTCCATGGCTGACGTGGCTGGTGATTGTGTTCATTTGCGCAGCGCTGGCAGTCATGATGATCACCCCAGAGCACCGTACCGAAGTCAGTACAACCATTGGACTGGCGCTGGCAATTTCCTTTATCGGCCTTGTGACGTCGCGTCACCCTGCGCAGGCTGCGAGGGTGACGTCAGTGGGATAAAACCAAGGAGTTATTTGCGCCAAACCTGATACTCCCTACGCCAAGGCTGGGGGTATTACAAGCTCCTGCGTCTCAGGCCGTAATCGCTCTTTGTGAGGACATGACCACGATGTCATCGAACTCCACCGTGTCCGACGGCACGACTCAATCCGTTGGTTTTCTGCTGTTGGATAAATTCACACTTATCTCTCTGGCGTCCGCAGTAGAGCCACTGCGCATGGCCAATCAGTTGTCGGGGCGAGAGCTATATCGCTGGCATACGTTCAGTCCCGATGGAGAGCCTATCTGGGCCAGTGACGGCGTGCCGATCACTCCGGATGCTTCGTGGAACAATCCATTGGTGGCTGACACTGTAATTGTGTGCGGTGGTGTTGGAATCCAGAGCGTGATTACCCGCGAGCACATTACCTGGCTGCAAACCTTGGCGCGTCAATCCAGACGGTTGGGAGGTGTGTGCACCGGTAGCTGGGCGCTCGCAAAAGCCGGGCTGCTCGACGGCTACGAGTGCAGCGTGCATTGGGAATTTTTGGCCGCCATGCAGGAGGCTTTCCCACGAGTCAGCATCAGCGCGAGTCTTTTCACCCTGGACCGAAACCGATTCACCAGCTCCGGGGGAACAGCGCCGCTGGACATGATGCTGCACCTGATTGGTCGCGATCATGGTCGTGAATTATCCGCAGCCATCTCTGAGATGTTTGTTTACGAGCGCATACGCAACGAACAGGACCATCAGCGCGTTCCGCTCAGGCATGTGCTGGGAACTCATCAGCCTAAGCTGCAGGAGATCGTCGCGTTGATGGAGGCCAATCTCGAGGAACCGATCGACCTGGATAACCTTGCAGAATACGTTGACCTGTCACGTCGACAGCTAGAGCGGCTATTTCAGAAATACCTTCAATGTACGCCGTCACGCTACTATTTAAGGTTGCGTCTTATTCGAGCGCGACAGCTGCTCAAGCAAACATCATTGTCGATCATTGAGTTGGCGTATGTATGCGGTTTCGTGTCCACACCACACTTTTCCAAGTGCTATCGCGAGTACTTTGGTGTTCCACCAAGCGACGAGCGTTCCGGCGCTGAAATGGGTCGCAAACCGGCAACGATTGCGACTACGCAGCAGTCATCGACTAAACCACTGACAGCGCTCGACCAAGCACGAAACGAATCGACTTTTGCCAGTGTTCGAATGATTGATCGTTCCGATTTGGCAGAATCGTGCTGATAGGACATCCCTGCCGCCCCATTCATCCGTAGTGCATGGGTTTACTCAATAAGATCACGCAGGAGATTTGACGTGCACATTGGCGTTCCTCTCGAAACCCAGACCGGTGAAACATGGGTTTTTCGCCGCTAAGCGGGTTCGAAAGAAAATTTTCTACCGCTGGTCACCGGCAGTTATGGATCGTTTTCTGCCCCTCGCGACGGGCAGAAAACGGCCAGAAGCTGCCTCTAGCCCTTATCCGTGCATGCGCCGCCCGCTGCCTGATGTCCCCCCTGCAGAGCGTGATAACAATCAGCGTTGATGGAGACGGTCGCGGCGCACATTCCGCCAATGCATCGCGGATAAATCCGCTCCTGCAACAGCGCCTGCGACTGCCGATCAGGCAGAGCAGCTGTCTTGCGACTAGCTTTACCTCGAACACTAAAGTCTCCGTCCACAACTCAACCAGGTAAAGGTTCGTTATGACTAAAAAAATCGATCTGACGATCACCCACGATTACCTCAATCCGTTTGCCTCGCCGGACAACCCCAAGCTAAGCCCCGAGCTGGTGGACTACCTGTCAGATACCGCCTGGTATCACCCCGAGCTGAGCCTGCAGATTCGCTGCCCGGAAGATGAGCGAGAACGCCTTCAGCAAGCCATCAGCAACACCTTTGCGGAAAAGAGCGAGCAACTCAGAGGGGATATTCGCACCCAACGGCTGTTAGCGCTGACACTCCTGGGCTTGGCACTAGCCTTGGTGCTGGCAGGCACGGCTCTGGGCATTGAAGGCACCATCCCCGTGGGAGTCGTTACCGTCACCGCGTGGATGCTGCTCTGGCGCAGCGGAGAGATATTTTTTCTGGATATCCGCAGCATGAATCGGYAGCGGCGTAAGTACCAGCGCATCGCCAGTGCATCAAAGCAGTTTTGATTGAGGTTGATCGTTCTCACGCTACGCGTGGGAGTCATGCCTGAGTTCAGGCGAGCTGAAAATCCGACTTTTTCGACAGAATCGACCCATTGTTCCCCTTCATGAAGGGCAGCAATGGGCCGATTTCTGCCTGTCGTGAGGGGCAGAAAACGGCCCAGAAGCAGTCATTCGACACTCCCCGTGCCAATCGTTTAAATTGACCCATTTGGTTACCATGCGGCCTCAAAAAATGACCAGCACTTTCCAAGGCAGCTGTCTCTGCGGCGCCGTCAGTTACGAAATCAAATCACGCCCCAAAGCGCTTTCACATTGCCATTGCAACCAATGCCGTAAAAGTCATGGGGCAGCGTTTGCCAGCTATGGCAGCGTGCTGCGAACTGACCTGCAGATCATCCAGGGCGCGGAGTGCATCACGACTTACCGCTCTTCGGAATCAGTGCTTCGTCAGTTCTGCGGCCAGTGCGGTTCGTCGTTGTTCTGGTCGCGAAGCCGGGGTGAATACGCAGACTGGATATCTATAGCGCTGGGTTCGCTAGACACGACCTTTACCACCGACAAGCAGCAACATGTCGAAGTGACGTCCAAGGCGCCCTGGTATGAAATCCAGGATCAGTGGCCACAATCTCGATGACAGCTTCGGGTCAACTGCTACCAGTCCTCGATAAAGCGCACGCGCTCAACGGTCAACGGTCAACGGTCAACCCAAACCTGCGACAATGCTGCCTCTTCGGGCTTCGTAACATGCGTGGCAAACGTTCAGGTATTTGAATTACAAATTCGCGGGGAGCAGCCACATTGGAATTGAGACAACTGCGCTATTTTGTAAAAATCATCGAGCTTGGCAGCCTGGGGCGTGCGGCACTTGAACTGGACGTTGGTGTGTCAGCCCTCAGTCAGCAAATCTCCAAGCTGGAAAGCGAACTGTGCACCCGCCTCCTGAATCGTACCTCCACCGGCGTGACGCCCACTAGCGCCGGATTTGCGTTTTTACACCATGCCCAACTGACGCTACGCCAGGCGGAAAACGCAATCATGGCCGCCCATCGCGGGCGAATGAGCGGTTATGTCAGCGTCGGCTTACCACCGACTACCGCGACGGTGCTCGCGTTGCCGTTGATCAACGCAATGCGTGCGCGTTATCCGGACATACAACTGCATTTGGTGGAAATGCTTTCCGGCCACTTGGCGGCGCAGCTCAACGCACGGCAAATTGACCTGGCCATCCTGTTCCAGCTCGAAGGGGGTAAACGCTGGAGCGTGACTCCGCTGCTGGATGAAAAGCTGTTTGTCATTGCCTCGCCCAGCCTGCCTCAAGCGCCTTCTGGTGACAGCGTGCAGTTAGCCGACCTCGGCGGTCTGCCGCTGGTGATGCCCAGCGCGCAACATGGATTGCGCTCGGCATTGATGAGCGCGTTCGAGCGGGTCGGGCTAACACCCAATGTCATTATGGAAGTCGACGGTCTCGCTGTTTTGATGAACGCCGTTCGGGCCGGTCATGCAGCAACGATACAACCGGGGGCGGCCGCTGCATTGAAAGACGGGTCCGGACTCTCACTGATCAGGATTGCCGATCCCCATGTGGGCCGGCGTAATCTTCTGGCGACGCTGGCTGACGACGAACTCTCTCCCGCGGCGCTGGCAACGCGGTTGGTCATCGTCGATGTGGCGCGACAGTTGGTCGTCGACAAACAGTGGCCTGGAGCTACGTGGATAGAAGGGGTAGACGCGTAATCCTCCTTCAACCCCGGACACATAAGTCTCTCCTGACGACAAGGCCTTTAGAAAAACTAAACCCCCCGCGTCAAAAGCAGCCTTTCGGCCACTCCTTCCCCGCCCTATCGTTCTCCCTACTCGCAAGGAGCACTTCGTTCCCGCTTCCTTGCAAATCGAGGAGCGATGATGATCGATGTTTTAATCATAGGGGGTGGCAACGCTGCCTTGTGCGCCGCTCTGATGGCGCGAGAAGCGGGCGCCAGCGTGATGCTGCTGGAAGCCTCTCCAAAAATCTGGCGCGGTGGCAATTCCCAACACACCCGTAACCTACGGTGCATGCACGACGAACCGCAGGACGTGCTGATCGATGCCTATCCGGAAGAAGAATACTGGCAAGACCTATTGAAGGTCACCGGTGGTCTCACGGATGAAAAGCTTGCACGCATTGCAATTCGGGCATCGTCTTCTTGCCGCGACTGGATGCGTTCACACGGCGTGCATTTTCAGCCACCGCTGTCCGGCGCGCTGCACGTGGCGCGGACCAATGCATTTTTTATGGGCGGCGGCAAAGCGCTGGTCAATGCGTATTTCCGCAGCGCCGAGCGCCTGGGTGTAAAAGTTCGCTACAACACGCAAGTGACTGACATCGAGTTGGATGAGGGGAAATTCGTCGCCGCCCATGTGGGCGAACATGAGGTCGATGGTCAGCGTTTCGCCGCTGAACGCATTGAAGCCCGGGCCTGCGTGTTGGCGGCCGGCGGCTTCGAATCCAACCGTGAATGGCTGCGCGAAGCCTGGGGTCAGAACGAACTCGGTGAATGGCCATCGGACAATTTCCTGATCCGGGGCACCCGATTCAACACCGGCATTTTGCTACGGCGCATGCTCGACCTTGGCGCAGATGTGATCGGCGATCCGACGCAAGCACACATGGTCGCGATTGATGCCCGTGCGCCACTCTACGACGGCGGCATCTGCACCCGAATCGACTGCGTATCGCTGGGTGTGGTGGTCAATCGTGATGGCGAACGCTTCTACGACGAAGGTGAGGATTTCTGGCCAAAACGTTATGCGATCTGGGGGCGTCTGGTGGCCGGACAACCCGGTCAGCAGGCGTATTCGATCATCGATCAACAAGCCATCGGCCGCTTCATGCCGCCGGTCTTTCCCGGAACCACCGCCAATACTCTCCAAGACCTTGCCCGCCAGTTGAAGCTGCCTCAAGAAAAATTCGTCAAGACTGTCGAGGACTACAACAGCGCCTGCCGCGTTGGCACGTTCGATCACACGGCGTTGGACGACTGCCACACCCAAGGACTGACGCCCGCCAAAACCCATTGGGCGCGGCCATTGGTGAAACCACCTTTCTACGCCTACCCGCTTAAACCGGGTGTCACGTTCACCTACCTCGGCCTCGCCACCGACGAAACCGCTGCCGTGCATTTCAACGGCAAAGCGAGCCCCAACCTGTTCGTCGCGGGAGAAATGATGGCCGGCAATGTTCTAGGCAAGGGCTACACCGCCGGCATCGGCATGGCCATCGGTACCGCTTTTGGCCGCATCGCCGGTGTGCAGGCGGCCGCTTCGGTKGGCTTTGGCGTTTCATCTGCAAACACGGAGTCTCGACATGCAACTGTTTGATCCCCAAGCGTCGGGCGGGTTGATCCCGGTATTGAATCTTGACGAAAGTGAAGTCCAGCGGCAGATGACCATCTGCAATGCCTGCCGTTATTGCGAAGGCTTTTGCGCGGTATTTCCGGCGATGACYCGGCGCCTGGAATTCACTCAGGCCGACATCCATTACCTGGCGAACTTGTGCCATAACTGCGGCGCGTGCCTGCACGCCTGTCAGTACGCCGCCCCACACGAATTCGACGTCAACATACCCAAAGCCATGGCCAAAGTGCGCCTGGATACTTACGCCGAATACGCCTGGCCGCAAGTGATGGGCAGGTTGTATCAGCGCAACGGCCTGACCCTGGCACTGGCTTCCGGTGGGGGACTGGCCTTGTTTTTATGCCTGACCCTGATGCTCATGGGCAACCTGTTCACGGCCATTCCCGGGGGCAACTTCTACAAGATTTTCCCGCATAACACCCTGGCGCTGATGTTCGGCTCAGTGTTCGGCTTTGCGGTACTTGCCCTGACCATGGGTGTACGGCGCTTCTGGCGCAACGTTTCACCGGTCGCAGCGCCACTGCCGTTGAAAACGTCCGCTGCATTGGAGGCTACGGCCAACGTCGCGAAGCTCAAATACCTGGACGGCGGCCATGGCGAAGGCTGCAACAACGCCGATGATCAATTCACCTTGTGGCGACGCCGATTCCACCACCTCACCTTCTACGGCTTCATGCTGTGCTTCGCCGCCACCGGTGTCGCCACGCTCTTTCACTATCTGCTGAAGTGGTCGGCGCCTTATCCGATCTTCAGCTTGCCGGTGATGTTGGGTATTGCCGGTGGCATCGGCCTGCTGATCGGCCCGGCGGGTCTTCTTTGGCTGAACCTGCGTCGCAACCCTGCGCACGGCGATGAGAACCAAAAACCCATGGATCGCGGCTTCATCGCGCTGCTGTTTTTGGTCAGTGCAAGCGCTGTCTCAAACACGCCATTGAGAAGCGTCAACCCAACCCGATAAACGCCGGCAGCGACTGACGGTTAAAACACTCATTCCAAAAACAATAGTGAGCATAACGGTAGCCATGAAAACGACAACGGCAACAACCCGAGCCAAGGGGTCCAAATTGGGCGCCATTTTGCGGGTCACCAGCGGTAACTTTCTCGAGCAGTTCGACTTCTTTCTGTTCGGGTTCTACGCGACCTACATCTCCCAGACCTTCTTTCCAGCCACCAGCGAGTTTGCCTCGCTAATGATGACCTTCGCGGTATTCGGCTCCGGATTCCTGATGCGCCCGTTAGGCGCCATTGTGTTGGGGGCGTACATCGATAAGGTGGGCCGTCGCAAGGGGCTGATCGTGACGCTGTCGATCATGGCCGCAGGTACCGTATTGATCGCCCTGGTGCCGGGCTATGCCGCCATCGGCGTGGCGGCACCGATTCTGGTGTTGTTGGGCAGGCTGCTCCAGGGCTTCTCAGCCGGAGCGGAAATGGGCGGTGTTTCCGTGTATCTGGCGGAAATTTCCACCCCCGGTCACACCGGTTTCTATACCAGTTGGCAGTCGGCCAGCCAACAGGTGGCGATCGTCGTCGCGGCCGCGTTGGGCTACACGATCAATGCCACGATGCAAGCCGCTGAGATCGCCGATTGGGGCTGGCGTATTCCGTTCTTCATTGGCTGCGTGATCATCCCGTTCATTTTCATTATTCGCCGCTCACTGGAGGAAACCGCTGCCTTCACTGCTCGCAGCCATCGTCCAACAACTCGCGAAGTTTTCCGCTCGATGCGTGACAACTGGCGCACCGTACTGGCGGGCGGCTTGCTGGCGTCCATGACCACCACCACGTTCTACCTGATTACGGTCTACACACCGACGTTTGGCAGGACAGTACTGAACTTAAGTACCACCGACAGCCTGGCGGTCACACTGCTGGTCGGCATCAGCAACTTTATCTGGCTGCCTATCGGCGGCGCCCTCTCCGACCGCATTGGCCGGCGGCCGTTGTTGCTGGCGATATCGTTGCTGTGCATCTTCACCGCCTATCCCGCCATGCACTGGCTAGCAGAGGCGGCGAGTTTCGAACGACTACTCGCTGTTCTGCTGTACTTCTCATTCTTCTTTGGCATTTACAACGGCGCCATGGTCGCGGCACTGACCGAAGTCATGCCACAGAACGTGCGGGTAGTCGGGTTTTCACTGGCCTTCAGTTTGGCCACCGCGGTGTTCGGCGGTTTTACCCCGGCAATCTCGACGCTGCTTGTACAGGCCACGGGCGACAAGGCATCACCTGCCTACTGGCTGATGTTCGCGGCGGTGTGCGGGTTCACGGCGACGACAATTCTGTATCGTCGGCAAAAAGCTTCGGCAGTCAGAACCGTTTAGTTCCCTAATCGCTGATCGCTTACAGCGCGTCGATCAACGGCGGGAACCGAATTAGAGTGGCATGAGGTCGATTACAGTCTTTCGTCAGGGCAGTAATCGGCCAATAGGCGTCACTCGCGAGCGTCATTTTTCGACCCTGAAGTGACATTGGCTGTCCCAATCCAGGCGCCTCGAAGCTGTTGGTCGGACGCCGACATGATCACTCGTAGTCACGCCCCGCAGTGGTGAGCAAACACCGGCGGGCATCTGCCGTTGCTACCGGGCTGCCCCATGCAGGCAAAGTGCCTGGCAATCTTTACTCATCAATATTTTGCTGCCAAACAGGTAACCGGCRCCGAATGGCTAAATAGCGCACTGGCTAGTCGCGGCCTGAGCGACTAGCTTTAACCTGGCCCGGATCATCAACGTACTGCCAGGGGTTCGCTGAGCAGATACGCAGGCAGGACACTAAAGCCCTTCACTGGTTTGGCAAGATCACACTTATGGAGCAGTCCCTATGACTAACAAAAACAAAAGCCGTGCCCTGCTCGGTTTGGCACTGCTGGCTGCTGGCCTTGCCGGTTGCCAGACGAATCAGCAATTTATTGCTGCCAATCAAGATGCCGCGTTGAAGGTGGTGACCACTCGTGCAGCCTTCGAATTGAACTGCCAGGCTGTAACACCGACTATTTTGTCGAGCAAAGTAGCCCAACTTCAATACGGCTATGCCCGTACCGAATACACCGTGGGTGTTCGTGGTTGCGGCAAGCAAGCGGTGTACATGGCCCTGTGCTTGGACACCAGCACCTGCAATGCCTACACCGATACCGCCCGCATCGGCCGGGACTGATTGAACCGCCGCCGCAATACTCTTGCGGCGGCTTTTCAGTAGCATCCCCGTCCTTAGCCACAACCTCCTCGACTACTTGGAGCAACCAGATCAACCCAACGCTTGGCGCTGGGCTGGCAGGTGGGTATGACCGTCGTCACGTCCGCACAAGAAGCGCCCGTTATGTAGATCCGCAATTTCTCTCCATGAGTTAAAACGATGTTGGATTCTCCAAAGAAACTGCATCCAAGTAGCACAAACTTCATACTGCTAATGCCGCTTTTGGCCGACCTCCGCCCTTCACGAAGGGCGGGGTCGGGCCGCTTGCAGCCGGTCACTAGCAGCCTTTGCTGTGAGTAATCGGGGCCAGCCTGGACATCGACACTGTGCAGCTAAAAGTGTGCGGTATCTGGCCCGGCGGCAGGCAGGCTTGTCCACAGGGGTACGCTCTGCGTGACTTTGGCCATCCGGGTGATTTCCACCTGCAACTTATCCTTGCCTAGCAGGTAGTCAGCCAGCTTCTGCGAGAACGGCCAGTAGTTCAGGTCGGCAGTCACGGTCAGCGGCCCGACGGCGTCGGCCGGCACCAGGAATGAAAACTCCCGAATATCGTAGCCCTTGGGCAGAATGCGGTTATCCGAAAGAATTTGCGTGGCATTCCAGACCTCGACATCCAACGGATTGCCGTCCTTGTCGCCTATGTGCACTTTGAAATTTCGCGTGTTGTCCTCGGTCTTGCCGTCCTTGATCGCACCCAGTCGATAGAGCTCGTGACCACTGGCATCCAGCACCCGGAAATCGATCCATATCTCCCGTCCCTCCGGAAAGCCGGTCGGCAGTTTGTGCCCGGCGCCGACATTGGAAACTTTGACTGCGACCGAGGTGTATTGCCCGGGAATGATGGCTGCCGGCAGTGGCTCGAATTTTATTTCCGCCGCGCGCGCGAGCATGTCGCGCCCGCGTTGCGCGCCCTCTTCCTGACCGAGATGCTTGAGCATCGTCGCATTGGCTCCGCTGAACCAATGCGAGGCGACCTGCTCACGGTCTGGCCCCATGATCGCGGCCTTACCCGCAAAACCCGGCATATGGCAGCTCTGGCAAGTTACATCGTTAAAGCTGTAGGAGCTCTCCTGCCACTCGTCATAGGTACGCTCGACCGCCACACTGCTGAACGGGTGCGTGACGTTGTGGCAGGTGGCGCAAAAGTCCGAGCGTGTGTGCAGAGCGGAATACACGGTGTCGTGATAAGGCGAAACGGCATCTTTACGCGGGCCGAACTTGGTCGGTTTACCGTGCGCTCGAGGGCTCAGGACATAGGCGCCGTTATCGAGGCCCGTGCGGGCGCTGATGTTGTGGCAGGTCTCGCAATCGACCCCAGGCATCGGATGATTTTTCTCGCTGTCTTCAATCGAGGAGCGGTTGACTTGCGAATTGATCTGCCCGGTCGTGAGACCGATCGGGGTATGGCATCCGGTGCAGAAGTTATCGACCTTTCCCTCGGTGGCCGAACTCGCACGTGTGAGCAAGGCCCGATAGATGGGTTCATCCCAGGCCTGGGACATCATCGACGAGCGCCACTGCTTGTAAATCTCCGTATGGCAGGCACCACATACCTGGGCATTGTCGAAGTCTTTTACATTCAACACCAGGTTGCCGGGGGTATTGGCCCGATGCGGAAAGAACGGCATCCCGCCATTCACATGCATGAGCCTGGAGCGAGCCGGCTCCAGCCACTTCTCATTACTTTGATTGTCGTTGCCCTGTGGTTCGTCGGCCGCCACCAGAGTTGCCGTAAACAGGCAGGCCAGAAAGAACAACAAAGGGTGAACGGAAGGTCTGATCACACGGTAGATCAGGTTGTGGACAAAGGCTGCCAGCGAAACGCTCATGTCGACGATAGTGCGCTTGACGCCTGCCGGGGCATTGAAAACAGCCGTGTAGGGGCCGGCGCGCATTGCCCATAAGATAATCAAGGCCGATAACCCGCTCAACGCTACCTGCGCACACGTAAATTCAGGGTGGTTCATAAGAATTTCCCCAGGCTTTTGGAGAGGATGAATGCAGCTCTTCCATTGAGTTGACAGGGGTACTTCATCCTGCAAGCCAAGGGTTATGGGTGCAGCTTCTCAACGCTCTACCTTTCATGAACCGGAGAAGCTCACTGGGTCATTCCATTGCAAGGATTGTGACAAAACATGCAACGAGCTGAAGATCCGCACTCATWGGTCAGAGGCTGAAATTTTGTCCTGATCGAGACGCGGCTGAGCAGTCCCCCCCATTAATGGGGGGGATTCACGCCGAAATCGGGGGGGATGTGGACACCGGACCGTCTCACGCTGATTGTCTGCGCCAAGTGCCGGGGGACGTGCCGAACTGACGTTTGAAGGCGCGACTGAACGCGGCTTCGGATTCGTAGCCAACGGCAAAGCCGATTTGCGCCACACTGCCGCGACCTTCACGCAGGTGTTGAGCCGCCACGTGCATGCGCCACAGCGTCAGGTATTGCATCGGTGGCTGTCCGACCAATGCCGTGAATCGCTCCGCGAATACCGAGCGCGACATTCCCACTTCAAGCGCTAGGGCTTCTGCAGTCCAGCCCTCGGTTGGGCGAGCATGGAGTAGCGCCAGTGCGCGCCCGATATGTGGGTCGCGCAACCCCGCCAGCCACCCGCGCCGCTCAACGGGGAGGCTGGCGACATACTGACTGACGGCTTCGACGAATAGCAGTTCGGATAGTTTGGCAATGACCGTTGCCGAGCCGACGCGTCCCGCCGCGATTTCGCTGACAGCGAAACGGAATGAGCTTTCGATCCAGGCTCCCGAAGCCGTCGCGCGAATGTCCAGTTTTAATACGGATGGCAGCGACGAAAGCAAAGGACTGAAGGGTGTTTCAGAACCGAGGAATCCGCACAATAACTGCGTGGCCTCGCCGCCCCCACCGTACTTGATTCGTGAAATGCCGCCGACGTCTGGCGGCTGAACAACTTCGCTCGCTGGCATGGGCGCAATGCTCAGGTCGCTGCCAAAAGTATGAGGGTCATTGCGAGGAAGCAGAACAAGTTCGCCTGCCCCCACGTCGAGGGTGGCACCACCGTCGATGCGTAATTGCATGTGCCCGGCGGCGACAAAATGCGACGCAATGATATGCCGAGGTGCCGCCAGGAACGGTTTGCAATCATCCGCCGAGATTTTTCCGTTGATGCACCAGGGCGCAGTGAACTCCGCCTCGAGGAAGACCCCTCCAGACAACCGAATCACTCGCAAGACATCAGAAAGCGCATCCAACACTTGCCCGCCCTCTTTTCCGGACGCCTGAGCAGGTAATCCGGCGCACTGGTCATTCACCACCTGAACGGCGAGACCTAGATTAGCACCAACGCGGACCCGGCGATCAAGACTATCCCCCCGATGCTTCACCTGTGGTCATTGGCTCCGACGTCAACCGTAATGGCCCCATTCCATCTCGACCAAGGCAGCAGGAGATCCCTATGAACAGCGTCGCTACCCTACCCGGCTCGGAGTCAGACAACGCCGACCGTTACGCTCGAATTGTCAGATCATCGAAAAAAACCGAATGGCAGATCGATCGTGATTTGCTACAGGACCGGAGTTTCGACTTCTCGCGCAAATTCCTGCCCGATGGACTCTCGCAGGTCGACCGCCTGAGCTTTCTTGCCGGGGCCGAGGCGCGCCTGCTCAGTCAGATTCAGGGCCGGACCTATGCGTACATCTTTGGCCTGGTCGAGCGTTTTATCAGTGCCAAAATGCTCGATCAAGGTCGAGCCCATGTCTTTGACAATCAGCTCGCACTCGAAGCGCTGGTGCGCTTTTCCAACGACGAGATCAAGCACCAGGAGTTGTTCCGGCGCATGGAGACGACGATGGGATCGCACTTGCCTGCGGGGTATCGTCAAGTGGCCGATCCCAACGATGTGGCGCGTGCAGTACTAGCGGCCAGCACTTGGTCGGTGCTGGCGCTGACCTGTCATATCGAACTGTTTGTCCAGGCGCACTACGTACAGAGCATCGCACCGCGCGAGGAGCTGTGCCCACTGTTCAAGGATGTCTTCAAATTTCACTGGAAGGATGAAAGCCGGCACGTCGTCCTTGATGAACTGGAGTGGAAGTCGGAGCACGAGAGGCTCTCGCCAACCGAACGCGACCAGGCCGTGAACGATCTGATTGCGCTGGTGGCGGCCGTCGACGGAATTCTTCAGGCGCAATCGGCAGCCGATGCCGAGTACTTTATTCGCAATGTTTCACGACCGTTCCGTGTCGATGAGACAGCGCAAATCAAAGCCTGCGTGCTGAGCGCCTACCGCTGGCAATACATTATCTCGGGCGTGCAGCATCCACACTTTGGCCGGCTGCTGACGAGAATGACAACGCCAGCACAGATGTCGAGGATTCAGACCGCACTGGCACCCATCATGAGCCATTGATCGACAGCGCGCGACCGACTCCTCGTCGGCCGCGCGGTTGCGGGATGACGAGCCGAAATTGATTGATGGAGGATGGCGGCCATGACCCTACCGATGTGGATGTTGCTTGGGTTTGCGACTTGGACTTTGCTGCTGTTGATGGCAACCGTCGGCGTTTATCGCTGGGTCGCGATCCTGTTCTCGAAAGTTCCCATTGGCTCGTTCCGCAGCGATCAGCTCGAAGGCGAGGATTGGTATCGGCGCGGGACACGAGCACACGCCAACTGTGTGGAAAATCTGCCGGTCTTTGGCGTGATCGTGTTCGTGATATCGGCCTTGGGTGTCAACGGCCCTGCCGTGGACTACTTGTGCACATTCGTCCTGATCGCTCGCGTGTGCCAGTCCTTCGTGCACGTATCCCATGTGCAAACCGATAGGTTCGTGGCGATTCGGTTTACCTTCTTTTGCGTTCAGTTGGTCTGTTTTCTCGCGCTGATTGTGATAGCCGCTTATTACGGCTAAGCAGTCATTCAAGCAAATCGGTCTGCCATCACCGTTATCTGAAAACATTGACTCTATAGCGGTCGGGAACAGGAGCTACGTTAACGATCAATACTTGATGTCCCGAGCAGTGCGGCGCGTGTCCTGCTTGGTACTGCGCTTGTCCTGGCGACATTCTACATTGCTCTTGTCGCTACCCTGTCTGCAGTCCTGCTTGGTTTGCCGTGCGTCGGAGCGCCCTGTTTGCCTCGTATCCCGTGCTTCACGCCGTTGTGATCCCTGCTCGGTCGCGTACGCCGGTACCGAGACCCACTGCACACCCGCAGCGACAACCAGTGTCGCCAGGGCCATCAAGAAGTGCTTGCGAATCATGGTATTCCTCCAATTCAAAAACGCTCAGTCGGCTCGCTCGCCCATCAGTACGCTCACCGAGGATGTTCAGGGGACATTGCACTTACAGTATTCACT
>NZ_JBFUKU010000125.1:0-15486 GCF_056400685.1 Pseudomonas sp. P5_A12
CGACGATGACCCAGTCGTTGCCCGGGGTACGACGACGTGCAGTTTCCCAGCCGTCGCCCATGTTGATGCCACGGCCCGGGTTGAGAATGTTGCTCATGCGACCGAAGTGTTCATCGGAGCAGGCGAGGGCGCGACCACCGTTGAGGGCCGCGGCCAGATCGATTTGCTCGTTGTCACCGACGGCCGACCAGTCGCGGTGCGGAATGCCGTACACGCGCAGACGGGCCACGCCACCATCCGGGTAGATGTTGAAACGCAGGTGGCTGAACGCCTGATCGTTGTTGATTTCATGGAAGTGGTGGCTGTTGCCTTGCAACTCGACAGCGGACAGCACTTCAACCCACTGGGTGTTTTCAGTCGGTTCGCCTTCAACCAGGAAACAGGCTTCCAGGGAGGCCGACGGCGGGAAGTTGCCGGTGAAGAATGAAGTGTCGATGTCGACGCCTTTGATCGAGCCCGCTACACCGAGGCGGATCACTGCGCTGTCGTAGCCTTCGAAGCGCTTGCGGCGCGACTCCCAGCCGTCCATCCACTTGCCGTTGTCATCGAACACGCCTTCTTTCCACACAGCCGGGGTCGGCTGGAACAGGCGGTTGGCATCAGCGAACCAGTCATCGGTGACCGAGATGATTTTGGTGCCCAGACGGGCATCGGCCAGGTTGACGAACTTCTCGAAAGGTACGGCGTAAGCTTTCATTCTTCTTGTCTGCCTTTAAATTAGTTGGCTTGGGATGCTTGCAGTGCTCTGGGCGATGTCTGCGTTCAAAGTCGCCAGGGCAAGGCGCGCTAAAGGGTCAGTAAACGGAACAACGCAATCTTGTTGATCTCTGCCAGCGCGCATTTGAATTCGGTGTCGACCGAGTTGTGAATGCGCGTTTCGAACGCCGCGAGGATCTGATGCCGGTTGCTGCCTTTTACCGCCATGATGAAGGGAAACTTGAACTTGGCTTTGTAAGCGTCGTTCAGCTCGGTGAAGCGCTGAAACTCTTCGGCCGTGCATTGGTGAATACCGGCGCCAGCCTGTTCATTGGTGCTGGCTTCGGTCAGTTGGCCCTGGACGGCGGCTTTGCCGGCCAGGTCCGGGTGAGCGTTGATCAAGGCCAGCTGGCTGGTGTGATCGGCGCTCAACAGGATGTCGCTCATGCGCTGGTGCAAGGTTTCGATCTCGTCGATCGACGCGTCCTGGCCCAGATCGAAGGCCTTCTCGGCCACCCATGGCGAATGTTCGTAGATGTCGGCGAAGGCTGCGACAAATGCATCGCGGCTCAAGCTTGAAGGTTTGACGGTTTGAAAGGTGCTCATTTTGCGGCCCCTTGGAATGGGTGGGTTTCCTGCCAGTGGCGCGCGATGTCGACGCGGCGGCTGAACCACACCTGTTCATGACTTTTAGCGTATTCGATAAAGCGTTTGAGCGAAGCCAGACGCGCCGGACGACCGATCAGGCGGCAGTGCAGACCGATCGAAAGCATCTTCGGTGCTTCGGCGCCTTCAGCGTAAAGCACGTCGAAGGCGTCCTTGAGGTACTCAAAAAAGTCGTCGCCCTTGTTGAAACCCTGGACTTGGGTGAAGCGCATGTCGTTAGTGTCCAGGGTGTACGGGATCACCAGGTGCGGCTTGCCGGTCGGATTGTTCGGTTCCCAGTAGGGCAGGTCGTCGTCGTAGGTGTCGCAGTCATAAAGGAAACCGCCCTCTTCCATCACCAGGCGACGGGTGTTCGGGCCGGTGCGGCCGGTGTACCAGCCCAGTGGGCGCTCACCGGTGATTTCGGTGAGGATGCGGATCGCTTCGAGCATGTGCTCGCGTTCCTGCGCTTCGTCCATGTACTGGTAGTCGATCCAGCGATAGCCGTGACTGCAGATCTCATGACCGGCATCGACCATCGCGCGGATTACATCCGGGTGGCGCTGGGCTGCCATGGCGACGGCGAAGATGGTCAACGGAATATCGAATTCCTTGAACAGTTTCAGAATCCTCCACACACCGGCGCGGCTGCCATACTCGTAAAGAGACTCCATGCTCATGTTGCGCTCGCCTTGCAGAGGCTGCGCCGAGACCATTTCGGAGAGGAAGGCTTCGGACTCTTTATCACCGTGCAGGATATTGCGCTCGCCGCCTTCTTCGTAATTGAGTACGAAAGACAAGGCGATGCGGGCATTGCCCGGCCAGTGTGGGTGAGGAGGGTTACTGCCGTAACCGATCAGGTCGCGTGGGTAGTCAGCGCTCACTGCAGTCTTCCTTCTTGTTCGTGTCGACGTGTTCAAGGTTGTGTGGCGGCCTTGCGATGAGATATCAGGCTGGCGTCACTGCGATGGAGTGATTGTATACAACTTTATATTCAATTTGTAAGCCCGTTTTTTTGCATTTTTCTCGAACCGTCATGAATTGATGATACTGCAAGAAACCTGCCTGAGTGGTCAGCAAAAAGATAGAAGGTCCACTGATCTTATGGTGCGGCGTTAAATTCGCTGTAAAACACCGACTGGCGTGCATCGAGGCAAATAGGTCGTTTTTATTGTGTACAATTTTTTTGAAAAGTGTCTTAATCAATCGCTCGCCGCAGTGATTCGTGCTCCGAATCGGTGCGGTCTCCTTTTTAACTGACTTCGGGAGGCGCGAGGCCTGACTGCTCTACGCAGGCAGGCGCGCAGAATCAATGGGACGTTTGACTACACACGTTTTGGACGCTGCACACGGTTGCCCGGGCAGCTCGATCAAGGTCGAGTTGTACCGCGTAGAAGGTTCGCACCTGGAATTGCTCGCCAGCGCGACAACCAATAGCGATGGCCGTGTCGATGCACCGCTGCTGCAAGGCGATGACTACCGTACAGGGGTCTATCAGGTTCAGTTTCATGCGGGCGACTACTACCGCGCCCGTGGCGTTCAGTTGCCGGAGCCGGCGTTTCTCGATGTAGTGGTGCTGCGTTTCGGCATTTCTGCGGAACAGGATCACTACCATGTGCCGTTGCTGATTTCGCCGTATAGCTACTCCACGTATCGCGGCAGCTGATCCCCCAGGCAGCTGCCTCAACCTTGAAGCGACTGCGCATATAGCTTCTTTGGTTTTTCGCCCGCTCACACTGCGGGCTTTTTTTCGTCTTGAGGATGTGGTGCTGCTGACGCCTTCGCGAGCAGGCTCGCTCCCACAGGGGATTTGTGATCGACACAAAACCAATGTGGGAGCGAGCCTGCTCGCGAAGCTTTTGCTTTTATCGGCTTAGAAGGGATGCAGCGCCGGCACCACTGAACAACCCCGCACTGATTCGGTTAAACCAGCTCTGCCCCTTGCCACTGCGCAGATACCGCGCCGCACCATGCGCCCCCAGCCCATAAGCCAATTTGCACAGCAGATCCAGCACGGTCCAGGTCGCAATCATCACCAGCAACTGCGGCAGGAACGGCTGCTCGGCGCTGAGAAATTGCGGCAGGAAGGCTGCGAAGAACAGAATGTCTTTCGGATTACTCGCACCGAGCATAAACGCGCGGCCAAACAGTGCGCGAAAACGCGGTATTGGAGCCGCCTGAGGTACTTCGGCACCCACCGACGGCTGGCGCGATTGCTGCCAGCTCTGCCAGGCGAGATAGAACAGGTACAGCGCCCCGACGATTTTCAGCGCACTGAACAGCTGCTCCGATGCCAGCAGCAAGGCGCCCAAACCCAGCGCCGAGGCACTGAGCAGGCAGATCGAGGCAAACACGCCACCGAGAAATGCCGGGTAGGAACGGCGCAAACCGTAATTCAGACTGTTGCTGATCATCAGCAACGACAGGGGCCCCGGGATCAGGATCACCACCAGCGCAGCGCCGCTGAACAGTAGCCAGGTTTCCAGACTCATCACTTTCCTCCATTTGTGCAAAAGCCCCACCCGGCCGGGGTGAGGCTGTTTTGAAACACTGTTTTTGAAACGTAGCCGGCTTACAAGAAAATGAACTTGGCGATGAAGATCGTGCAAAGCACCCACAAGCTGACGGAG
This sequence comes from Pseudomonas sp. P5_A12, assembly GCF_056400685.1. Classification (NCBI taxonomy): domain Bacteria; kingdom Pseudomonadati; phylum Pseudomonadota; class Gammaproteobacteria; order Pseudomonadales; family Pseudomonadaceae; genus Pseudomonas; species Pseudomonas sp. P5_A12. The sequence continues at coordinate 3,972 of NZ_JBFUKU010000125.1, forward strand.
ATTTCCTTGTACTTACCCGTACCGGCCTTCATTGCCACGTAGGTGATGAAGCCCAGTGCGATGCCGTCGGCGACCGAGAAGGTCAAGGGCATCATGATTGCAGTGACGATTGCCGGAATGCTGTCGGTCGCTTCGTCCCATTCGATGTGCTTCATACCGCCCATCATCAGCATCGCCACATAAATCAGCGCACCGGCCGTTGCGTAGGCGGGGATCATGCCAGCCAATGGCGCGAAGAACATCGCGGCAATAAATMGCACACCCACGGTCACGGCGGTAAGCCCGGTCCGACCACCCGCTGCAACGCCCGCGGCACTTTCAACGTAACTGGTGACCGGCGGAACACCCACTACAGCACCAAATACGCTGGAAGCGCTGTCGGCTTTCATGGCACGTGAGAGGTTTTCGATCCGACCGTCCGCGCCGACCAGGTTGGCGCGCTGGGCCACACCCATCAGAGTACCGGCGGTATCGAACATGTGCACAAAGAGGAAGGCCAGGACCACGCTGATCATGCTGACATTGAAGACACCGGCGACGTTCATCGCCATCCAGGTAGGAGCGAGGCTCGGCGGGGCCGACATGATGCCCTCGTAGTGCACCAGACCCAGGCCCCAACCGGCCAGGGTGACGGTGATGATGCTGATGAGGATTGCGCCGAATACTTTGTGGTAGCTGAGGATGGCGATCATCAGGAAGCAAATGGCGGCGAGCAGCGGGYCCGGTTCACGCAGGGAGCCGAGCTTGATCAGGGTCGCCGGGCTATCGACGACAATGCCCGCGGTTTTCAGGCCGATCAGCCCCAGGAACAAACCGACGCCGGCACCCATGGCGAAGCGCAGGCTCACTGGAATACTGTTGAGCAGCCATTCGCGGATCCGCGAAAAGGTCAGGATCATGAACAACACACCGGACACAAACACCGCACCGAGGGCGGTTTCCCAGTTGTAGCCCATGGTGCCAACCACGGTGTAGGTGAAGAAAGCGTTCAGGCCCATGCCCGGCGCCAGGCCGACGGGCCAGTTGGCGTAGAGGCCCATCAACAGGCAACCCAGCGCTGCCGCGATGCAGGTCGCCACAAACGCGGCGCCATGATCGATCCCGGCGTCGGCCATGATGTTGGGGTTGACGAAGATGATGTAAGCCATCGTGATGAAAGTTGTCAGACCGGCAATCAGCTCGGTCTTCACCGTGGTGCCATGCAAGCTGAGTTTGAAGATGCGCTCAAGCAAGCCATTGCGTAATGGCGGCGAGAGATCCAGCGTCGATGCTTCGGATTTGCGGCTTTCCACAGCGAGTACTCCTCAAGAGTTTTATTGTTATTTCCCGGACCGGACCCATGAGGGTGGCAGCGGTCCTTTGAGGCAAGGCACTTGCGAATTTGTTGACCGCTTGGTCAGGAACTCGCACGAAGTGGATTATGCTTTTGTATACAAAAAAAGCAAATAATGTTTTCGGTTTTGTTGGCTGGATATTTGGCGATAGGAATATATCGACAGGAAGGACGCCATCGCGGGCAAGCCACGCTCCCACAGGGATATGCGGTCACCCTGTGGTAGCGAGCCTGAGTGGATGAGGGTAAAAACAAATAAACCGGCCATTGGGCCGGTTGATTTTTGACTGAGATTTGTGGTGGCTGTACTGACCTCATCGCCAGCAGGCTGGCTCCCACAGGTTTTGTGAGCACCACAAATCCTCAGTGGGAGCCAGCCTGCTGGCGATAGCGTCAGTCAGAGCACCGCAAAAACTATCAGGCTGCCGCGAAACGCTTATCCAGATAATCAATGATCACTTTGGACTCATACATCCAGGTGGTCTGACCATTTTCTTCAATGCGCAGGCACGGCACCTTGATCTTGCCACCTTGCTCCAGCAGGGTCTGGCGATCCTGTTCACTGTTTTTTGCGTCACGCAACGCCACCGGAACATTCAGACGGCGCAGGGTACGGCGGGTCTTCACGCAGAACGGGCAGGCGTGAAATTGATACAGCGTCAGGTCTTTGGCCGCGGAGTTGACCTTGGCCTGAGCTTCGGCGGGGCGCTGCTTCTTCCCGGGACGAGTCAGGAAGTCGATGAAGATGATCAGTTGGCCAAGGCCGACACGAAGCGCTTTTACGAACACGTTGAAAGCCTCACGATGCGAATTGAGAAGGGCGCGCAGCTTACCTGATTTTTTGCAGACGAAAAAAAACCGGCGATGAATGCCGGTTTTCTTTGTGCTGCAACTTACTTGATCAGGCTGAGAAACTCGCTGCGGGTGGCCGCGTTTTCGCGGAACTCACCGAGCATCACTGAAGTGATCATCGACGAATTCTGTTTCTCCACACCGCGCATCATCATGCACATGTGCTTGGCCTCGATCACCACCGCAACGCCCAAGGCGCCGGTGACTTGCTGGACCGCTTCCGCGATCTGGCGGCTGAGGTTTTCCTGGATCTGCAGGCGGCGGGCGTACATGTCGACGATTCGCGCCACTTTAGACAGGCCCAGCACTTTGCCGCTAGGGATGTAGGCAACATGCGCCTTGCCGATGAACGGCAGCAGGTGGTGTTCGCACAACGAGTACAACTCGATGTCCTTGACCAGCACCATTTCGCTGTTGTCGGAGCTGAACAAGGCACCGTTGGTGACCTCTTCAAGCGTCTGTTCATAACCGCGGCAGAGGTACTGCATGGCTTTGGCGGCACGCTTTGGCGTGTCGAGCAGGCCCTCGCGGGAGACGTCCTCGCCCAGTTGGCCGAGAATCGCGGTGTAATTCTGTTCCAGGGACATGAAACTACCTGTGGGGATTTTCGCAAAGGGCAAGGGTACGGTGGCAAACACGGCGCTGCAAGTGTGACGCGACAGCTTTACTCGTCACGACCTTCCATCATGGTGCGTTTAAGCATCACATACACCGCTCCGGCGCCGCCATGTCTGGCCTGGCACGAGGTGAAGCCGAGCACTTGTGAATGCTGGCGCAGCCAGGTGTTGACGTGACTTTTGATCATCGGCCGCTTGCCGTCCAGACGCACGGCTTTGCCGTGGGTGACGCGCACGCAGCGAATTTCGAATTTGGTCGCTTCGGCCAGAAAGGCCCAAAGGGTTTCCCGGGCTTTTTCCACGCTCATGCCGTGCAGGTCAAGGCTGCCCTCGAACGGAATCTGACCGATCTTGAGCTTGCGCATTTGGCTTTCCTGGACACCGTCACGAGCCCACATCAACTCGTCTTCCGGGCCGACATCGATGACGAACTGATCGGACAGCCCGTCAACGGTGGTGGCATCKGTGCGAATGGTCGCGGCTTGACGCAGCTTGGCGATGTGCGTGCGGTCGGCCTTGGGTTTACCGGTTTCGGCGCGATCGTGCTTGATCGGTTTGACGCCTTGGATCGCACTTTTGAACAGGGAAAAATCGTCGTCTTGCATGTCAGCCTCCGCGAAGGGCGGCCAGTTTACCCAAGTCGAGACGCTATCCATAACAATTGAGGCCTGGCAAATGCCAGGCCTTCTGTTCAGTCGTGTTTTTTCATCAGGTGCGGAGACATGTTCAGCCCGCGCGACTGGCGTGAACGGCGACGGCAGCGACGCCATAGCCACACGCCCAGGTAGAGCATGAACAGGCCAACCGCCAGAACCACTGCCGCACCGGTGCGGCTGGTGTTCAGTTCGCCCAGTGCGGGTACGTGACCAAACAGGCTGGCGGCAGCGGCCATGGCGACCAACACACCGCTCGTTGCCAGCAACGCGGCAAACGCAGCGCCAATTCGAAAACGCCAGTTGCGTTGGCCTTTGGACCGCAAGCGGCGAGCGTCAAAACCATCGGATAACTTCATTCCGACCTTCCTCAATGGGTATCGGCCCTTCGACCGGGAGTTGACCGGGTTGTTCCTGAGGCTAAGACAATTGCGGTAAGCGCGAGACTTTTGCGGATGAGCGGCAGTCTTGGCCACTCATCCAGGGCCGATCAAATCAGATCGTGAGTGAGCGCCAGCGTGGCGAAGTTGTCCGCCATGATCGCCATTTCGGTCTGCTGAACGTGCTCGGCGCTCAACACGCCGCCCTTGTAAGGCAAATCGCGCGTGGCGCAGGCGTCTTCCACCAACGTGCAACGGAAGCCGAGGTTCTTCGCGGCGCGCACCGTGGTGCTGACGCTGGAGTGACTCATGAAACCGCAAACGATCAGGTCAAGGGCGCCGAGGTCTTCCAGGCGCTTTGCCAGTTCGGTGCCGTGGAACGCACTCGGCAGCAACTTGCCGATGATGGTTTCGTCGGCCAGTGGCTCAAGGCCGGGGATGAACTCACCGCGTTCGCCTTGTGGGTCGAACAGCCCGCCGACCGTGCCGAGGTGGCGTACATGCACGATGGTGCGGCCGGCTGCGCGGGCAGCCGCCAGTAATTGCTTGATGTTCGCGACGGCAGCGTCCATGCCGCTCAGGGCCAGCGGACCGCTGAGGTACTCCTTCTGTGCATCGATGATGACAAGGGTCGCATGGCTCAGATTGGCTGCTGCGTAACCGCGGCCGCTGAGTTGAAACATCGTTTTTGGAACGGACATTCTGGGGCTCCTTCGAGTGGGGCTTTTGCGCCATTGTCCTCTGGCTGAGCGGTTCTGTGAATCGCTACTATTGTAGATGTCGTCTTTACTGGCCTGCAGCCTTGTCAGTTTGCTCGTTTTGTTCAATGGTCAGCAGTAAAAAGGGATGGGTCCTACATCTGGTCCGGAGTTTTTCCTGCGTCGTCGTGGCGCGTTTTGGCTGTTAGAATCGCCAGTCGTTTTTTCTGGAGTTTGCCGCCGTGATCACTTCCCGACTTCGTACCCTGCGTGACCATATCCGTTGGGCCGTCAGCCGCTTTCATGGGGAGGATCTGTTTTTCGGCCATGGGACCGACAACGCCTGGGATGAAGCTCGTCAACTGGTGTTGGGTGCCTTGCACTTGCCGTGGGAAATCGCTGACAGCTACCTTGACTGCGCGCTGGAAGAAGATGAGTTGGTGAATTTGCAGCGTTTGCTCAAGCGCCGTATCGAAGAACGCATTCCGACTGCCTATTTGCTGGGTGAAGCGTGGTTTTGCGGCATGTCGTTTATCGTCGACGAGCGCGTGCTGATCCCGCGCTCACCGATTGGCGAGCTGATCGAAAACCGCTTCACGCCATGGCTGGGCACCGAGCCTGCGCGAATTCTGGACCTGTGCACCGGTTCCGGCTGCATCGGCATCGCCTGTGCCTATGAGTTCCAGAACGCTGAAGTGGTGCTCGCCGATCTGTCGTTCGAAGCGCTGGAAGTGGCCAATCAGAACATTGAGCGTCACGGTGTCGATGAGCGGGTGTACACCGTTCAGGGCGATGGGTTTGATGGCTTGCCGGGTCAACGTTTCGACCTGATCGTGTCGAACCCGCCCTATGTTGATGCGGAAGATTTCGCCGATATGCCGGACGAGTATCAACACGAGCCGGAGCTGGGACTGGCCTGTGGCGATGATGGCTTGAACCTGGTGCGTCGCATGCTCGCGCAAGCCGCGGATCATCTGACTGACAAGGGCTTGCTGATTGTCGAAGTGGGCAACAGCCAGGTTCACGTCGAGGCGTTGTACCCGGAAGTCGATTTCGCCTGGCTCGATTTCGAGCGCGGCGGGCATGGGGTGTTCATGTTGACGGCTGAGCAGTGCCGCGAACATCAGGCACTGTTCGCTTCCCGCGTCTGACTCCGCAATGATCGTTCCCACGCTCTGCGTGGGAATGCCTCAACGGACGCTCTGCGTCCGCTTTGGGACGCGGAGCATCCCAGGCTGCATTCCCACGCAGAGCGTGGGAACGACCAGTTACCGATGCGTAGCAATCCAGATCAACAACCCCGCCTGAAACACCGCAAACGCCACCAGACACGTAATGGTAAAGCGCAGCCCGGCGTCTTCACGCCTGTACTTGCTGACTTTTTCTTCGTGGGTCTTCAGCTTCACTTCCTGCTCGGCCAGATTCAGTTCTGCCTGCTGAAGCATCTGCGCGGCTTCAAGGATTTCCACCAGCTGCAGCTTTTCAGTGTTCCAGTCGCCCGACAGGTCGCCGATCCGTACGGCTTCGATGCGGCCCTTCAAATGCTGAGCATCGGCATACACCACCTCAAAACCATGGGCCCCGAGAAAGTGATCGCGGCGTAGGCGGGTGTCTTCGTTCAGCGCATCTTTGTTGTTCAGGCTCATGCCGTCGACGGTGTAACCGGACCAGCGTTTCTTCGCCCAGGTGATCCCTTGAGCGGCCATGAAGCGGCCGATGCCACGGTTCATCGGTTCAATCTGCAGGCCACTGTCGGGCCCGAAATGCACGCTTTTGGTGGTGTGATCGACCCTCACGTCCAGATGATTTTGTTCTTTGCGCGCACGCTGACCGGGCAGGGTGATGCTCATGCGCATGAGGCTATGATCCGTGCTGTGGCGTTCGGCATAGCCGAATTCGACAAAGCGCAGCGGCCGCCCGCCGGTGTTGCGGTCGGTTTTCAGCGGCGCCAGACGAAGCATCTTGTGGTGCTCGACGTGGACATCCGCCCACGGCAGCTCAACCGCTGGCGGTGCGTCTTGTTCAGCGGCGGCGTCGGGTGAAGTCTGGGTATCAGTCATAACGGCGAGATCCTGTCCAAGCCCTGCCGCCAGCCAGTGCGCTGGCGACAAAGGCTTATCGGCCGTTTTTGACAGGACTGGAGGGCCAACAGCGCTTAACGGGAGCGAAGTCCGTCAATAAACCCGAGGATTCGTGTGCCAAGTTCGGCAGCCAGCGGCAATTGTGGATCTTTATAAGAGGCCAATTGGCGCTTTACATCGTTGGGCACGATGCGCATGACGTGGTTCATGCCTTCGATCAGCGCCAGCTCGGCGTCGGGTTTGGCGGCCTTCAGTAACTTTGCATCACCGACGCCGACCTGGATGTCGTTGCTGCCCTGAATGATCAGTGCCGGCATCTTCAACCGGGCAAATGCCGCTGCCGGATCCTGGCGGAACAGCGAAATCAGGTACGGCTGCACGCTCGGGCGGAATATCCCCTGTAATGGCGGTGGCACGTTATTGTCGGTGTGGCCGGCCTTGAGGCTGTCGAGCAGTTCATTGCTGCGCTGCATCAGTGCAGGTGGCAGTTGATTGCTCAACTGCTGACGCAACACCTGGTCAATCGGTCGCGCGCTGCCGGACAGGGAAATGAGGCCTGCGGCATCCACGCTCGGTGCCGCCAGGGTGGCGATCAGGGCGCCTTCGCTGTGGCCGAGCAAAATCAGTTGGCTAAAACGTGGATCGGATTTGAGCTTGCGCCCCCAGGCTTCGGCGTCGGTCACATAGGCCTCAACCGACAGATTGCGTTCGTCCGGTGTCGCGGCAAGGCTCGCCGCCACCCCGCGTTTGTCGTAACGCACGCTGGCGATGTTGTGTTTGGCCAGCACCCAGGCCAACCGTTTCAGGCTGTCGTTGCGTCCGCCATCGGTGTTATTGCCGTCGCGATCCGTAGGGCCGGAGCCGGATATGATCAGGACAACCGGCACAGGCGTGTCGGACTTGGGCAGCAGCAACGAGCCGAAAAGCTCACCGCTGCCGGTATCCAGAGTGATAGGTCTTTGCAGGACGGTGGCCTGCACAAAGCCGGTAAACAGGGTCAGGCTCAAGGCTATAACTCGCAGCATCATCACGCCATCATTCACAAAGGTGCCGTTTGGACTCGCCGGCACCCATAAGGTTCGAGGATGAACTACTCGGGTAGCCTGCGTATACTGGCGCGCATTACGTATTCAGGTTCTATTTCACGGAGCGTCCTGCATGTCCGGCAATACCTACGGCAAGCTGTTCACTGTCACCACCGCGGGCGAAAGCCATGGCCCGGCGTTGGTCGCCATTGTCGACGGCTGCCCGCCGGGGCTGGAGATTTCCCTGGAGGATTTGCAGCGTGATCTGGACCGCCGCAAGCCCGGCACCAGCCGCCACACTACGCAACGCCAGGAAGCCGACGAAGTCGAAATCCTCTCCGGCGTGTTCGAAGGTCGCACCACCGGTTGCTCCATTGGCCTGCTGATCCGCAATACCGACCAGAAGTCAAAGGACTACTCGGCGATCAAGGATCTGTTCCGTCCGGCCCACGCCGACTACACCTACCACCATAAGTACGGTGAGCGCGACTACCGTGGCGGCGGTCGCAGCTCGGCCCGGGAAACCGCCATGCGCGTGGCTGCCGGGGCGATTGCGAAAAAGTACCTGGCGACGCAGGGCATCGTCATTCGCGGCTACATGAGCCAGCTCGGCCCGATTGAAATCCCGTTCAAGACCTGGGATTCGGTGGAAGAAAACGCTTTCTTCAGCCCTGATCCAGACAAAGTCCCGGAGCTGGAAGCCTATATGGACCAGCTGCGTCGCGATCAGGATTCGGTCGGTGCGAAAATCACCGTGGTGGCTGAAGGTGTGATGCCCGGCCTGGGCGAGCCGATTTTCGACCGCCTCGACGCCGAACTGGCCCATGCGCTGATGAGCATCAACGCGGTGAAAGGCGTGGAAATCGGCGCCGGTTTCGCCAGTGTTGCCCAGCGCGGCACCGAACACCGCGATGAAATGACCCCGGAAGGTTTCCTCAGCAACAACGCCGGCGGCATTCTCGGCGGCATCTCGTCCGGTCAGCCGATCGTCGCGCACTTGGCGCTGAAGCCGACGTCGAGCATCACCACGCCGGGTCGCTCCATCGACATCCATGGCAACCCGGTGGAAGTCATCACCAAAGGCCGTCACGACCCGTGCGTCGGCATTCGCGCCACGCCGATTGCTGAAGCGATGATGGCCATCGTGTTGATGGATCACCTGCTGCGTCACCGTGGGCAGAACGCCGATGTGCGCGTGAGTACCCCGGTCCTGGGTCAGCTTTAATGGCTGACATCAACGCCGCTGCGGTCTGACGACCGTGGCGGCGCTCCCGTACTGGCGGCTCTCCAGCTTCTATTTGTTCTATTTCGCATTGCTCGGTTCGACGGCGCCGTTTCTGGCGCTGTACTTCGATCACCTGGGCTTTTCCAGTGCGCGCATCGGCGAACTGGTGGCGATCCCGATGCTGATGCGCTGCGTCGCGCCGAACATCTGGGGCTGGCTGGGTGATTACACCGGCCGGCGCCTGGCTATCGTGCGCTTCGGTGCGGTGTGTACGTTATTGACGTTTTCGCTGATTTTCGTCAGCAAGACCTACGCCTGGCTGGCTATGGTCATGGCGTTGCACGCGTTCTTCTGGCACGCGGTATTGCCGCAGTTCGAAGTCATCACCCTGGCGCACCTGAAAGGGCAGACCTCACGCTACAGCCAGATCCGCTTGTGGGGCTCCATTGGATTTATCATCACCGTGGTTTTGCTTGGCCGATTGTTCGAATGGCTGAGCCTCGACATCTACCCGGTGGCGTTGGTGTTGATAATGGCCGGTATCGTCCTCAGCAGCCTGTGGGTGCCGAATGCCCAACCGACTCAAGGTGAGCGGTTGGCGGGTGACGGTTTTCTCACGCAATTGCGCAGCCCCGGTGTCCTGGCATTTTATGGCTGCGTGGCGTTGATGCAGATGAGCCACGGACCTTATTACACGTTTTTGACTTTGCACCTGGAACGGCTCGGTTACAGCCGAGGCGTGATCGGCCTGCTCTGGGCGGTCGGCGTGGTCGCTGAAGTGTTGATGTTTCTGGCCATGACCCGAATCCTCGCGCGATTTTCGGTGCGCCGGGTGCTGTTGGCGAGTTTCCTGCTGGCCGCACTGCGCTGGGTGCTGCTCGGTTCGTTTGCCGAATATCTTTGGGTGTTGCTGTTCGCCCAGGTGCTGCATGCGGCCACCTTCGGCAGCTTTCACGCGGCGGCCATCCAGTTCGTGCAACGTAGTTTCGGTGCGCGTCAGCAGGGGCAAGGCCAGGCGCTATACGCCGCGCTGGCCGGTACGGGCGGCGCGTTGGGTGCGTTGTATTCCGGCTATAGCTGGACTGCCCTCGGCGCCCCATTGACCTTTAGTATTGCCAGCCTCGCAGCCCTTGCAGCAGCCGTTATCATTGCCACACGACTGCAAGAGGAAAGGCCATGAGCTATTTCGGCAGATCGAGGACATTGAATTTTTTCGAGTGCGAGTTGAAGACGCGCGCGCTCTTTAACCGTAAAGCATGAACCGTTAAGGAGGTGCCCTGATGAGCAGCCTGTCCGTTTACCACGTCTCAAGCCCTGACCTGCCGAACAAGGTGCTTACCCATTTCGAAGACATCGCCTCGACCCTGGCCGAGCAAGGCGTGCGCTTTGATCGCTGGCAAGCGGCTGCGAAAATCCAGCCCGGCGCCCGTCAGGAAGAAGTGATCGCCGCGTATCAGGAACAAATCGACAAGCTGATGACCGAGCGCGGTTACCTCACCGTCGACGTTATCAGCGTGAGCAGTGATCACCCGCAAAAAGCCGAACTGCGCGCCGAGTTCCTCGACGAACACCGTTTTGGCGAAGACCTGGTCAGATTTTTCGTTGCCGGTCGTGGCTTGTTTACCTTGCACATCGATGATTACGTCTACGCGGTTCTTTGCGAAAAGAACGACCTGATCTCGGTGCCGGCCGGTACACCGCACTGGTTCGACATGGGCGAACATCCACATTTTGTGGCGATCCGTCTGTTCAAAAATCCTGAAGGCTGGGTGGCCAAATTCACCGGCGACGACATCGCCAGCCGCTTCCCGCTTCTTGAGGACTGACAGTTTCGCGCGGATCAATCCTCCAACTTTGTAAGATCATGGCGCATAACCTGTGGGAGCGAGCCTGCTCGCGAAGAGGGCCTATCAGTCGAGATTAAATTGACTGATACACCGCTTTCGCGAGCAGGCTCGCTCCCACATTGGTTCGTACTGTCCAATAGTTTACGCCGTGTGATAAGTCGGCAAAGCAAACCGTTGCTGGCTTTGCAGCATCGAGATCTGCGGCAGTTCACTGGCCTGTTCTGCAAGGTCACGACGAATCGCACTGATCACCCACGACAACTGATCGCCAGCATGCAATTGCTGGTAGGAAATCGAACGCTTGAACACCCGGCCTTCAGTGCTGCGCAGGGTCAGCAGAATCCCGCCGTCAGGACGCGCTTGAGTGGTCACTTCAAAGTTGGAGAACAGGGAAGAAAATTTTTCTTGGATCAGGTTCATGTCTATCAGCTCCGTGTGCACATGATTGGCAAGCATGGAGAGGTAGTTGCAGCGATTGTGCCAGTATTTTAAATTAATAAAATCGTTATAAATCAGTATGTTAGTTTTTTGTCGGATTTTTGCTTTCGTGCAATCTGCATGAATGGCCATCGTGCATCCTGCATTTTGAAAGATCGTCTCTATTTTGATGGAACCAAAGCACAGGTCGAGGTTCATCGTTCGTTTGTCCCGGCTGCGGATACAAAACATTGCAAAAACCGCGTGTACAGCTCAAGAACCGCTGACGTATTTTCGAGCTCAATGAACGCCGCCCGACAAAAAAAATAAGCGGGAACACGCATGAAACGCACGCCGAACGACACGATTACCTGGGGCATGATGCTC
>NZ_JBFUKU010000126.1:0-15385 GCF_056400685.1 Pseudomonas sp. P5_A12
GCGCATTACTTACTCACCTCGTACAATTTTTCACCGATGAACTCTCCAGCTTGGCTACCACCGTCTCCCATTTGCGCGGCGAGCAGGCCGCTTACAACCAGCATGCAAACGACACCTCCTGCTCCAACGGTTCCCACTCCAATTGCGGCACATGTCATTGGCGCGAGAGTTGGCGCCAGTCGGCCCGCTATAGCTCCGCCTAGGACGTTTCCAGACAGTTTCGACCCCTCTACAAATTTCGCCTGACGACATTCTTCCTCGCGACCGGTGCGGCACGTTTCGTAAATCTTCGTCGCCGCAGAGCCCGCTCCTAACCCAATCGCCACATAGCCGCCTGCCTTCATATATTTTGAAGCTCTCGCCACACCGTCGATATTTGTTGCGTAGCCAGGCAATTGATTCGGTGCTCCAGCCTTGTTCCAGTTGTGCACGATCCTTCGCGTGGACAAGCCTAGTGCTCGTTTCAGTTTGGGATGATCTGATAGTCCCGTAGCTTTACGAACCAAAGGTTCGAAACCAGCATCCAGTTTTTTCATCAGTCTTTTGCGTTTCGCAAAAAAGTCCGGGGAATTCAGGTGGCCATATTGGCGGTGCTGTTCCACGTGTAATCGCTCAAGTTCTATCAGTGTGTTTTTAAGCGTGTCCATATGCTGACCCACCATGAAGGATGCAACTCCCAACGCTCCGGAAGAGACACCCAAAAAAGGTTCAATTACTTCATGGTGCTCAACCATGAACGAAGCCTCTTCATCCGTCAGATCTTTCAGCGCTTCATTCACCTTTTCCGCAGCCGCCATCATCTGCGCCTCTTCTCGACGGCACATGTAGTTGCGCGAGTCGCTGAAGATGACCATTTGCCCCGGTTTTACGTGTTTACCGAGATGGCGATTCAGCGAGCGGAACTCGCGGCGCAGCATATCGCTGGGGGTGATTTCGTACAGCGAGCGTTCCAGCGCTTCGAGGCTCATGGGTTTCTGGACAATGTGGAAGCCCGACTCCACAGGTTTGGGCAGGGTGTAGGCGTGTTCTTCTACCAGATGCTGGGCCGGTGGTGGCTCGGGTTTGGGTTTGAAGGCGTTCCAGGAAGCGCCGCCGTTATTCGCAACGACTCGCGGTTTCACCACTATCCAATCGCCATTACTAACAGCTTCGATCAGTTTTCGCTGGTTGGCTCCTTGCAGGTAGTTGGATCGATTGAGGCCCAATGCGTTTAGCAGGTCGTCGAAGCCGGGTAATTCATCCGGGCGGTTCAGCGCCTGTCGAAAGTCTTCCATTGCTTGGTAGGTGTCGAGTACTTGGCCATGTTGGCCATGGAGTTCTCTTTGGGGGATGAGTCTGGCCACGTGCGTGTCCCTTTCCGCAAAATGGGGACTTTGGCGATCAGCCTCAAGTTTGAATGCCGGGTGATTCCGGTTTGGGTGTAGGGTGAATCCGATTTGCCTGCGAGCCGAAGCAGCGGACAAAAAAAGGTGCCCTGAAGGACACCAAAAAATTCACCTGATGGGATACAACAATTTCATCATTTAGGTTTGCGAGAGGTCGRGCTGCTGGCGGATGCTCACGACTTCTTCAGCGGTGACAGGCACTTGTTTGGGCAAACTGATCTTGCGGGTTCGCAGGGTGACCCTTCCTTGTCGCTCATCTGCGAGGGCTTCCATGCCGTCCATCAGTTCGGAAAAAATGTCGCGTCCCATAGTGCGATCTCGTATTGGTTTCTCCATTAGGTGCTTCTCGTATTTCAAATCGCATGAGGGACGTGGTGGCAGCGACCCTTCGAAGGCATCCAGTAGATCGTCTGACGGAGGGGCATCGAAGTCGGCAGGAAGCGCAAGTTTGCCCTTCATGACTCCAATTCGTTTTCTGCGCGGTTCTTCGCGTTTCATTGTTCGCACTTACCTCGACTTTTCCATCCAGCGGTCATTCAAGATAATTCCAATACCCCAATTCTGGCTGTAGGACGAACCTGACATTCCCGCGTGAGCTTTCGGGGATTGCGGCAGGAGGGCGGGGCAGCRGTAATAATTCCCACAAACGCAAAAACGGCACCCGAAGGTGCCGTTTTTGTTTTCTACCGAGTGCCGCCTAAGCGATCAACCCGCCAACCCGGCCTGCTGAACCAGGACCAGCAGTGGTTGTGGGTAGACGCCGAGGAAGAACGCCACTAGAGCGATGGCCAGCAGCATCACGCCGCCTGCACGTTGTTCCCAGTGCAGTTGTGCATCGTGGCGACGCAGGTTCGGTTCGATCAGGAACAGAGTGACCATCACACGCAGGTAGTAGAAAACGCCGATGGCGCTGCCCAGTACCAGGGAGCCGACCAGCCACCACTGATGCGCCTCGACGCCGGTGGCAATGATGTAGAACTTGCCGATGAAGCCCGCGGTGAGCGGGATACCGGCCAGGGACAGCATCATCACGGTGAGTACGGCGGTCAGGTACGGACGGCGCCAGAACAGGCCGCGGTATTCGTACAGGGCATCCGCGTCACGGCCGTTGTACGGCGAGGACATCAGGGTGATCACGCCGAAAGCGCCGAGGCTGGTGATCACGTAGGTGACCAGGTACACGCCGATGGCTTCCACGGCCAGACCCTTGCTCGCCACCAGGGCGATCAGCAGGTAACCGAAGTGCGCGATGGACGAGTAACCCAGCAGACGCTTGAGGTTGCTCTGGGTCAGTGCCAGCAAGTTACCGAACAGGATCGACGCGATGGCGATGATGGTCAGCACGTCGCTCAGCACACCGCTGCTTGCCGCTGGCGAGATCTGGAACAGACGCACCATCACTGCAAACACGGCCACTTTCGACGCGGTCGCCAGGAACGCGGCCACCGGTGCCGGAGCACCTTCATACACGTCCGGGGTCCAGAGGTGGAACGGTACCAGCGACAGCTTGAACGCCAGACCGATCAGCATCATGCCCAGGCCCAGTTGCGCTAGCGAGCTTGGCAGACCAGTAGCCGCCAACGCCTGGCCGATACCGCTGAAGCTCAGGCTGCCCGAATCGGCATACAGCAGTGCCATGCCGAACAACAGGAACGCGGAACCGGCGGCCGACAGCACCATGTACTTGATACCGGCTTCCAGCGAACGCTTGTTGAAGAAGGCATAGGCCACCAGACCGTAGACCGGCACCGACAGCAGTTCCAGACCGATGAACAACCCGGCCAGGTGCTGCGCGCTGACCAGAACCAGGCCACCGGCGGCGGACATCAGGATCAGCAGGTACAGTTCTTCACGGTTGCCCGGGTAACCCGAACCGCCATCGCCGAGGTAGGCGTGGGCGAGGGTCACACACGCGAGGGTGGCGACCAGGATCAACGCCATGTACAAGCAGGCGAAGCTATCGATTTGCAGCAAAGGGGTCACGGCCAATGGCGCGACTTTCAGGGCTGGCAGGATCGACAGCAGCGCCAGGTTCAGCCCCGCCACGGAAATCAGGAAGGTCTGCGAGTGGTTGCGGCGCCAGGCAATCGCCAGCATCACCACGATGATCGTGGCGCTGGTGATCAACAACGGCGCTAGCGCGATAAAGTGTTGAGTCGTGAATTCCATAGCGCTCTTACCGGGCCGAAGCGAGTTGAGTGAAGGCGGTGCCAAGCCACTGCTGCACGCCATGCATCGTCGCGGCAGAGGTGTCGAGGAACGGTTGCGGGTACACGCCGATGTAAATCAGCAGCACCGCCAGACCGACCACCATGATCAGTTCGCGACCTACCAGACCCTGCAACACCGCGTCCGATTTGGACGGGCCGAAGTAAGTACGGTGGATCATGATCAGCGAGTAGACCGAACCGAACACAAGGCCGGACGTTGCGATCGCAGTGATCCATGGCGCAGCGGCGAAGTTGCCGATCAGGATCAGGAACTCACCGACGAAGTTGCCAGTACCCGGCAAGCCCAGCGACGCGGCCGCGAAGAACAGGCTGAGGGCCGGCAGGTAAGCGATCTTCGACCACAGGCCACCCATTTCACGCATGTCGCGGGTGTGAGTGCGCTCGTACAACTGACCACTGAGGATAAAGAGTGCCGCGGCCGACAGACCGTGAGCCAGCATCTGCATCACCGCACCCTGCAGCGCAATCTGACTGCCGGAGTAGATGCCGATCAGTACGAAGCCCATATGGGAAACGGACGAGAAGGCAATCAGACGCTTGATGTCGGTTTGCGCGAACGCCAGGAATGCACCGTAGAAAATCCCGATCAGACCCAGGGTCATGGCGATCGGCGCAAACTCGGCCGAGGCATTCGGGAACRGCGGCAGGGCAAAACGCAACAGACCGTAAGCAGCGGTTTTCAGCAAGATACCAGCCAGGTCCACGGAACCTGCGGTCGGTGCCTGGGCGTGAGCGTCAGGCAACCAGGAGTGGAACGGTACGACGGGCAGCTTGACCGCGAAGGCGATGAAGAAGCCGAGCATCAGGATGTACTCGGTGGTCAACGACATCTTGGTTTTCAACAGGTCGGCGTAGTTGAACGTAATCACGCCGGTTTCGTTGAAGTTGACCAGTACTAGCCCCAGGATCGCCACCAGCATGATCAGGCCGGACGCCTGAGTGAAGATGAAGAACTTGGTCGCCGCGTAGATCCGGGTTTTCTTGCCGTCTGCAGAACTGTGACCCCAGAGCGCGATGAGGAAGTACATCGGCACCAGCATCATTTCCCAGAAGAAGAAGAACATGAACAGGTCGATGGCGAGGAACACGCCGACGACACCGCCCAGGATCCACATCAGGTTCAGGTGGAAGAAACCAACGTGACGCTGGATCTCTTTCCACGAGCAGAGTACCGAGAGGACACCCAGCAGACCGGTCAGCAGGATCATCAACAGCGACAGGCCGTCGAGGGCCAGGTGCACGTTGATGCCCAGGCGCTGGATCCAGACATGCTTGAACTCAAGCGCCCAGGTCGGATCGGCGCCAGGCGCCGGGGCAAATGAATAGTCACCGGTGGCCCACAGCCAGAGGCCGAGCGCGAGTTCCAGGGACATGGTCAACAGCGCAATCCAGCGGGGGAGGACGGCGCCGGAGCGCTCACTCATCCAGCACAGCAGGCCGCCGATGAAGGGGATCAGGATTAGCCAAGGCAGAATCATGACGGGCTCAATTCCTTTCGCAAGTTCGCAAGGTTCATATTCAGACCGCTACCAGCACGATGGCGCCGATGACCAGCACGGAGCCGGCTGCCATCGATGCCGCGTACCAACGCAGTTGACCGGTTTCGGTACGGCTCAGGGCGGTGTGACCACCTTTGGCCATACGCGGGATCAGACCGATGGTCTGGTCGAGCGGGTCTTTGCGCAGGATGTGGCCGATCGCCAGGTATGGCTTGACGAACAGTTTGTCGTAGATCCAGTCGAAGCCCCAGGCCGCGAACCACCAGGCCGAGAGCAAGCGACCAATGCCGCTGTTGGCGACGGCCGTAACGAAGCGACGCTTGCCGAGGAACAGCAGCGCGGCCAGCAGGACACCGGCCAGGGCGATGGCGCCCGAAGCGATTTCCAGGCTGTGCTTGGCTTCGCCGCCGGCATGGCCGACGCTGAGCGGCAATACACCGTGCAGCGGTGGAGTGATCATCGCGCCGATGGCGGTAGACAATACAACCAGCACCGACAGTGGCAACCAGTAGGCAACGCCGTGACCTGGGTGCGCTTCAGTCTTCGCTTCACCGTGGAACGCAATGAAGATCATGCGGAAGGTGTACATCGAAGTCATGAACGCGCCGACCAGACCTGCGTAAAGCAGATGGTCGTTTCCGCTGGCAAACGCTTCCCAGAGGATTTCGTCCTTGGAGTAGAAGCCTGCGGTCACCAGTGGCAGGGCCGCGAGGGCCGAACCGCCGACGATGAAGCAGGTGTAGGCCAATGGCAGTTTCTTCCACAGGCCACCCATCTTGAAGATGTTTTGCTCGTGGTGGCAGGCAACGATCACCGCGCCGGACGCAAGGAACAGCAGGGCCTTGAAGAACGCGTGGATCATCAGGTGGAAAATCGCCGCGTCCCAGCCACCCACGCCCAGAGCCAGGAACATGTAGCCGAGCTGGCTCATGGTTGAGTAGGCGAGAATACGCTTGATGTCGGTCTGGACCAGAGCGGCAAAACCGGCCATCACCAGGGTGATGCCGCCGACGATGCCGACCAGGTGCAGGATCTCCGGCGCCAGGGTGAACAGGCCGTGGGTACGGGCAATCAGGTAGACACCGGCGGTCACCATGGTTGCGGCGTGGATCAGTGCCGAAACCGGGGTAGGGCCGGCCATCGCATCCGCCAGCCAGGTTTGCAGTGGCAGTTGCGCGGATTTACCGACAGCGCCGCCCAGCAGCATCAGGGTGGCCATGACGATCCAGAAGTCGCCGGTCTGGAATTTCTGCGGTGCCAGCACCAGCAGTTCCTGGACGTTCAGCGTGCCCAGTTGCACAAACAGGATGAACAGGCCGATGGCCATGAACACGTCACCGACGCGAGTCACGATGAAAGCCTTGAGTGCTGCGTTACCGTTGTTGCGGTTGCTGTAATAGAAACCGATCAACAGGTACGAACACAGGCCTACGCCTTCCCAACCGAAGTAGATGAACAGCAGGTTATCGCCCAGCACCAGGAACAGCATGCTGGCGATAAACAGGTTGGTGTAGGCAAAGAAACGCGAGTAACCGTCTTCACCGCGCATGTACCAGGACGCGAACAGGTGGATAAGGAAGCCGACGCCGACCACCACCCCGAGCATGGTCACGGACAGGCCGTCCAGATGCAGGGCGAAGCTCGGCGTAAAGCCTTCCACCGCCATCCACTGCCACAACACCTGAGTGAAGTGGCCGCCTTCCGGCGGGGCGACGTTGAATTGCCAGATCACGTAAGCCGCGACGATGGCCGACAGACCGATGGAACCGACGCCAATCAGCGCCGACAGGTTTTCCGAGAGGCGGCCGCGTGAGAACGACAGCAGCAGGAAACCTATGAGAGGGAATACGAAAGTCAGATAGAGAAGATTCATCCGCGCATCTCGCTGGCAGCGTCGATATCGAGAGTGTGGAAGCGGCGGTACAGCTGCAACAGAATCGCCAGGCCGATACTGGCCTCAGCGGCTGCCAGGCTGATCACCAGGATGAACATGATCTGTCCATCCGGCTGCGCCCAGCGGCTACCGGCAACGATGAACGCCAAAGCGGAGGCATTCATCATGACCTCCAGGCTCATCAGCACGAAGAGAATGTTGCGGCGGACCATCAGGCCGACCAGACCGAGGCAGAACAGGATGCCGGCGACCGCCAGACCATGCTCCATAGGGATAGCAGGCATCGTCATTGCTCCTTGGCTTCGTTGCGGCCCAAGTGGAACGCCGTGACGGCTGCAGCGAGCAGCAACATCGAGGCGAGTTCGACCACCAGCAGATACGGACCGAACAGGCTGATGCCCACGGCCTTGGCGTCTACGGTGGTGTGGCCGATGGCCTGACCGCTGGAATGGCTGAACAGCACATACAGCAGTTCACACAGCAACAATGCGCCGAGAATCACCGGGCCGAGCCAGATGCCGGGCTTGAGCCAGACGCGCTCTTGCTGAACCGAGGCGGGACCGAGGTTCAGCATCATCACCACGAACACGAACAGCACCATGATGGCGCCAGCGTAGGCGATCACTTCCAGTACACCGGCAAACGGTGCGCCGAGGGCAAAAAACGTCATGGCCACGGCGATCAGCGAAATGATCAGGTAGAGCAGGGCGTGCACAGGGTTGGTGTTGGTGATCACGCGAAGCGTGGACACCACAGCGATACCCGATGCGAAATAGAAAGCGAATTCCATCTTTCTTCCTTAAGGCAGCAAGCTCTTCACGTTGATCGGCTGGGCTTCATTCTGCGCGGAGCCTTTGGGCTTCCCGGCAATCGCCATACCTGCAACACGATAGAAGTTGTAATCAGGGTTTTTGCCGGGGCCGGAGATCAGCAGATCTTCTTTCTCGTAAACCAGGTCCTGACGTTTGAACTCGGCCATCTCGAAATCCGGTGTCAGCTGGATCGCGGTGGTCGGGCAGGCTTCCTCGCAGAGGCCGCAGAAAATGCAGCGCGAGAAGTTGATGCGGAAGAAGTCCGGGTACCAGCGACCGTCTTCGGTTTCAGCTTTCTGCAGCGAGATGCAGCCAACCGGGCACGCCACGGCGCACAGGTTGCAGGCTACACAACGTTCTTCACCATCAGGGTCGCGGGTCAGGACGATACGGCCACGGTAGCGCGGCGGCAGGTACACGGCTTCTTCCGGGTACTGCAGCGTGTCGCGCTTGCGGAAGGCGTGGCCGAAAATCATCACCAGGCTGCGAAGCTGGGTGAAGAAGCCATGCACGATGTCAAATATGTACTTCATGATTCTCTATCCTCACTGAGCCGCGACGGCGGGCGTGTTGAGCAACACGATCGCAGCGGTCACCAGCATGTTGACGAGGGTCAGCGGCAGGCAGAACTTCCAGCTGAAATCCATCACTTGGTCATACCGTGGGCGCGGAATCGAAGCGCGCAGCAGGATGAAGATCATGATGAAGAACGCGGTTTTCAGCGCGAACCAGATGAACGGGATCTGCGGCAGAATGCCGAACGGACCATGCCAGCCACCGAAGAACAAGGTCACCAGCAGCGCCGAAATCAGCACGATGCCGATGTACTCGCCGACGAAGAACATGCCCCATTTCATGCCGGCGTATTCAATGTGGTAACCGTCGGCCAGTTCCTGTTCCGCTTCCGGCTGGTCGAACGGGTGACGGTGAGTCACGGCGACGCCAGCGATGAAGAAGGTCAGGAAACCGAAGATCTGCGGAATGATGAACCACAGGTTCTGGGCCTGGTAATCAACGATGTCGCGCATGTTGAACGAGCCGACCTGGATCACAATGCCCATCAACGACAGGCCCATGAACACTTCGTACGACACGGTCTGTGCCGAGGCACGCAAGCTGCCCAGCAGGGCGAACTTGTTGTTACTCGACCAACCGGCGAACAACACCGCATAGACCGACAGACCGGCCATGGCGAAGAAGAACAGGATGCCGATGTTCAGATCCGCCACGCCCCAGGTCGGGGTGATCGGGATGATCGCGAAGGCAATCAGCAGGGCGCTCATGGCCACGACCGGCGCCAACGTGAAGATCATCTTGTCGGCGAACGGCGGGGTCCAGTCTTCCTTGAAGAACATCTTGATCATGTCGGCTGCGATCTGGAACGCGCCGAACGGGCCGACGCGGTTCGGACCGTAACGGTCCTGCCAGAGGGCGAGCAAACGACGCTCGACCCAGCTCAACAGTGCGCCGCACACCACCACGGCGAGCAGAATCACGATGGCCTGAATGACTGCGATGATCACGTCGATCACTTCAGGAGTGAACCAAGTCATTGCGCTGCCTCCTGCAGACCGTCAACGGATTTGCCAAAGATCGCTGGCGGAATGCCGGCGATGCCCGCCGGCAATGCAACCAGACCGGCACCCAGCTCTTCATTGATGCGCAGCGGCAGACGCAGGGTCTGGCCAGCCACGTTCAGGCTGAGCATTGCGCCTTCGTTGACACCCAGACGATCAGCTTCGGACTTGGCCAAAGCGACGTAGGCGGCCGGGATACGTTCCTGAACCGGCGCGGCTTTCGAAGAAGTCTCTTCGCTGCCGAGCAGGTGGAAGAACGGCACAACCTGCCAAGTGCCCGGAGCCGGGTTGAACGCACGTGGAACAGCGGCGAACCAGTTCAGCGAATCACCGGTGCTTTCGATCAGGCGGGTGCCCGGGTCGCCAGCGCGGATGTGACCACCGACTTCGTCCTGGAACTTGTTCCAGGCTTGCGGCGAGTTCCAGCCCGGAGACCAGGCGAATGGCACTTGCTGGCGCGGTTCGACCGAGCCCGAGTAACCTTCCATCGAGAAGTTGAACGCGGTGTCGTTGTCTTGCGGAGTACGCGGTTCGTGCACGTTGATGTCAGCGCGCATGGCGGTACGACCGGAGTAACGCAGCGGTTCGCGGGCCAGTTTCATGCCCTTGATGCGGAACGAGGCGGACGGTGCGGCATCAACGATACGCGCCAGTTGCGGCGTGCTCGAAGCGACGGCAGCGGTGACGTGGTCCAGCTGGGTCCAGTTGATCGGCTGGTTCAGCAGGGTGGCGCGCAGGGCATGCAGCCAGCGCCAGCCTTCGTGAACCAGGATGCTGGCGTCCATGTATTTCGGATCGAAGACCTGGAAGAAACGCTGAGCGCGGCCTTCCTGGCTGACCAACGTACCGTCGCCTTCAGCGAAGCTGGCGGCTGGCAGAACCAGGTGCGCGCGATCGCTGGTGGCGGTTTTCTGATGGTCGGCAACGATCACCACTTTCGCGGCGCTCAGGGCGGCATCAACCTTGGCTTTGTCGGTACGGGTGTACAGATCGTTTTCCAGCACGACGATGGCGTCGGCTTGGCCGTCGATTACGGCTTGCAGGGCTGCGTCGACCGAGTCACCACCGAGCATGGCCAGGCCGAGGCTGTTGGCCTCTGGCACGATCAGGCTGATGGAACCGTTCTTCTCGCGCAGCTTCAAGGCTTTGGCGATGTTCGCGGCGGCTTGGATCAGCGCCTTGGAACCCAACGAAGTGCCGGCAATGATCAATGGACGCTTGGCCGCGAGCAGTGCGTCGGCGATGCGCTTGGCCAGTTCGAGGGCTTCAGCATCCAGGCCTTCAACCGCTGGAGCGCTGGCGTCGAGGGCGTGAGCCACGGCGAAACCGATTCGGGCCAGGTCGTCCGGAGCTGCGTGAACGCATTCTTCGGCGATGTCGTCGAGCTTGGTTTCAGCCAGGCTGGCGATGAACAGCGGGTTCAGCGCGTGCTGACCGATGTTCTTCACGGCGGCGTCGAGCCAAGGCTGAACGCGCATGGCGTCGGCCATGTCTTCGGCCTTGCCTTTGACCGATTGACGCAGGGACAGAGCCATGCGCGCAGCGGTCTGGGTCAGGTCTTCACCGAGTACGAAGATTGCATCGTGGTCTTCGATGTCGCGCATGTTCGGGATCGGCAGCGGGCTGTCTTTCAGCACCTGCATGACCAGACGAATGCGTTCCAGTTCGGCAGCTTCGATACCGGAGTAGAAGTGCTCGGCGCCCACCAGTTCGCGCAACGCGTAGTTGCTTTCGAGGCTGGCACGCGGCGAACCGATACCGACGATGTTGCGGCCGCGCAGCAGGTCAGCGGCTTTGTCCAGCGCATCGTCGAGGCTCAGCTTGGTGCCGTTGGCCAGCAAAGGCTGACGCGGGCGATCTTCGCGGTTGACGTAGCCATAGCCGAAACGGCCACGGTCGCACAGGAAGTACTGGTTGACCGAACCGTTGAAGCGGTTTTCGATACGACGCAGTTCACCGTAGCGCTCGCCCGGGGAGATGTTGCAACCGCTGGAGCAACCATGGCAGATGCTCGGCGAGAACTGCATGTCCCACTTGCGGTTGTAGCGCTCGGAGTGAGTCTTGTCGGTGAACACACCGGTCGGGCAGACCTCGGTGAGGTTGCCGGAGAACTCGCTTTCCAGTACGCCGTCTTCAACGCGACCGAAGTACACGTTGTCGTGGGCGCCGAACACACCAAGGTCGGTGCCGCCAGCGTAGTCTTTATAGAAGCGCACGCAGCGGTAGCAAGCGATGCAGCGGTTCATTTCGTGGGAAATGAACGGGCCCAGTTGCTGGTTCTGGTGGGTACGCTTGGTGAAGCGGTAACGGCGCTCGTTGTGGCCGGTCATTACCGTCATGTCTTGCAGGTGGCAGTGACCGCCTTCTTCACAGACCGGGCAGTCGTGAGGGTGGTTGGTCATCAGCCATTCAACAACACTGGCGCGGAAGGCCTTGGATTCTTCATCTTCGATGGAGATCCAGGTGCCATCGGTGGCGGGGGTCATGCAGGACATGACGATACGACCACGGGTGTCGTTCTCGTCGGTGTACTGCTTGACCGCGCACTGGCGGCAAGCGCCAACGCTGCCAAGGGCAGGGTGCCAGCAGAAATACGGGATATCGAGGCCTAGCGACAGACATGCCTGTAACAGGTTGTCTGCCCCATCGACTTCGAGCTCTTTGCCGTCTACGTGGATAGTGGCCATGGTTCAAAGTTCTTCGTTGGCCCGGTGTCAGCGGGCGTGGCTAATGGAATCTTGTATTCGCGTGAATCAACACAGCCGTTAAAGGCGTCATCACACGAGAAGGCGAAGGGCACGGACCCTTCGCCTTTTTAAGCGTTTACGCGCCGACTACGATCGGCCTTGCCAGAGGCGGGACGACGGCGCTGGTAGGCGCGATGCCGGCTTCGAACTCATGGCGGAAGTATTTGATTGCGCTGCCCAACGGCTCCACGGCGCCCGGTGCGTGAGCACAGAAGGTCTTGCCAGGGCCGAGGAAACCGACCAGACCCAGCAGGGTCTCGATATCGCCGGCTTGCCCTTCACCGTTTTCGATGGCGCGCAGGAGCTTGACGCTCCACGGCAAACCGTCACGGCACGGGGTGCAGAAGCCGCAGGATTCGCGGGAGAAGAACTCTTCCATGTTGCGCAGCAAGGACACCATGTTGACGCTGTCGTCCACCGCCATGGCCAGGCCGGTGCCCATACGGGTGCCAACCTTGGCGATACCGCCGGCGTACATTTGTGCGTCCAGGTGTTCCGGCAACAGGAAACCGGTACCGGCGCCGCCTGGCTGCCAGCACTTGAGCTTGAAGCCGTCGCGCATGCCGCCGGCGTAGTCTTCGAACAGCTCACGGCCGGTAACGCCGAATGGCAGTTCCCACAGCCCAGGGTTCTTGACCTTGCCGGAGAAGCCCATGAGCTTGGTGCCCATGTCTTCACTGCCTTCACGGGCCAACGATTTGTACCAGTCCACGCCGTCGGCAATGATCGCCGGCACGTTGCACAGGGTTTCAACGTTGTTCACGCAGGTCGGCTTGCCCCACACGCCAACGGCGGCAGGGAAGGGCGGCTTGGAGCGCGGGTTGGCGCGGCGGCCTTCGAGGGAGTTGATCAGTGCGGTTTCTTCACCGCAGATGTAACGCCCGGCACCGGTGTGGACGAACAGCTCGAAATCGAAGCCGCTGCCCAGGATGTTTTTACCCAGCAGCCCCGCTGCCTTGGCTTCTTCCACGGCACGGTTGAGGTGCTTGGCGGCGGTGGTGTATTCGCCACGCAGGAAGATGTAGCCACGGTAGGTTTTCAGCGCGCGGGCACTGATCAGCATGCCTTCGATCAGCAGATGGGGCAGTTGCTCCATCAGCATGCGGTCTTTCCAGGTGTTCGGCTCCATTTCATCCGCGTTGCACAGCAGGTAGCGGATGTTGATGGATTCGTCTTTGGGCATCAGGCCCCACTTGACGCCCGTGGGGAAGCCTGCACCGCCGCGACCTTTCAGGCCCGAATCCTTCACGGTCTGGACGATGTCGTCCTGAGCCATGTCGGCGAAGGCTTTGCGTGCAGCGGCGTAACCGTTCTTGGCCTGGTACTCGTCGAGCCACACGGCTTCGCCGTCGTCACGCAGACGCCAGGTCAGCGGGTGAGTCTCGGCCGACCGCTTGATGCGGTTGGCAGGGCCGAAGGAAGTCAGGGTCATACGTAGCCCTCGAGCAATTTGGCAACGCCGGCAGGCTGCACATCACCGAAAGTGTCGTCGTCGATCATCAACGCCGGCGCCTTGTCACAGTTGCCGAGGCAGCAGACCGGCAGCAGGGTGAAACGACCGTCGGCGGTGGTCTGACCCAGGCCGATGCCCAGATTGCTCTGGATTTCGCTGACCACGGACTCGTGGCCGCCGATGTAGCAGACCATGCTGTCGCAGACGCGAATGATGTGACGGCCAACCGGCTGACGGAAGATCTGGCTATAGAACGTTGCCACGCCTTCTACGTCGCTGGCCGGGATGCCGAGGATTTCGCCGATGGCGTACAGAGCGCCATCCGGCACCCAGCCACGTTCCTTCTGGACGATCTTCAGGGCTTCGATCGACGCCGCGCGCGGGTCTTCGTAGTGATGCAGCTCGTGCTCGATGGCCGAGCGCTCGGTTTCACTCAAGGTGAAACGGTCTGTCTGGATAAGCGTGCTGTTCATGCTTAGCGGTCCACGTCGGCCATAACGAAATCGATACTACCCAGGTACGCAATCAAGTCCGCGACCATGCTGCCTTTGATCACCGAAGGGATCTGCTGCAAGTGCGGGAAGCTTGGGGTACGAATCCGGGTGCGGTAGCTCATGGTGCCGCCATCGCTCGTCAGGTAATAACTGTTGATGCCCTTGGTCGCTTCGATCATCTGGAAGGATTCGTTGGCCGGCATGACCGGGCCCCACGAAACTTGCAGGAAGTGCGTGATCAGGGTCTCGATGTGCTGCAGGGTGCGCTCTTTCGGCGGCGGCGTGGTCAGCGGGTGATCCGCCTTGTACGGGCCTTCCGGCATGTTGCGCATGCACTGCTCGATGATCTTGATGCTCTGGCGCATTTCTTCGACGCGCACGATGCAACGATCGTAGGCATCGCCGTTGGCGGCCAGCGGCACTTCGAATTCGAAGTTTTCGTAACCGGAGTACGGGCGAGCCTTGCGCAGGTCGAAGTCGCAACCGGTCGAACGCAGGCCGGCACCGGTGACGCCCCATTCCAGGGCTTCTTTGGTGTTGTAGGCGGCGACGCCGATGGTCCGGCCACGCAGGATGCTGTTGTCCAGGGCGGCTTTCTGGTATTCGTCCAGACGCTTTGGCATCCATTCGACGAAGTCTTTCACCAATTTTTCCCAGCCGCGCGGCAGATCGTGAGCGACGCCACCAATGCGGTACCAGGCCGGGTGCAGACGGAAACCGGTAATGGCTTCGATCACCGTGTACGCCTTCTGACGGTCGGTGAACGTGAAGAACACCGGGGTCATGGCGCCGACGTCCTGGATGTAGGTCCCCAGGAACAGCAGGTGGCTGGTGATCCGGAAGAACTCGGCCATCATGATGCGGATGACGTCGACCTTCTCCGGCACCTTGATGCCGGCCAGCTTCTCGACCGAGAGCACGTACGGCAGGTTGTTCATCACGCCGCCGAGGTAGTCAATACGGTCGGTGTACGGGATGAAACTGTGCCAGGACTGACGCTCGGCCATCTTCTCGGCACCACGGTGGTGGTAGCCAACGTCCGGCACGCAGTCGACGATCTCTTCACCGTCCAGCTGCAGGATGATGCGGAACGCACCGTGCGCGGAAGGGTGGTTGGGACCGAGGTTGAGGAACATGTAGTCCTCGTTCGCACCGGAACGCTTCATGCCCCAGTCTTCAGGCTTGAAGCGCGCGGCTTCTTCCTCAAGCTGTTGCTTGGCGAGGTTCAGGGTGAACGGGTCGAACTCGGTGGCACGGGCCGGGAAGTCCTTGCGCAGCGGGTGACCTTCCCAG
>NZ_JBFUKU010000127.1:0-17580 GCF_056400685.1 Pseudomonas sp. P5_A12
CCTGTGCTGTGGTCTGGCCGGACTTGGCATCCTGCAGGGCTTGCGTCCCTCGCTCCAACCGCACATCGAGTCGGGCGAACTTGTCGAGATTTTGCCCGACCTTAAAACTATCCCCAAGCCTGTCTCGCTTCTTCTCACTGACCGTAAATATCGTTCACCCAAGGTGCGCGCATTTATGGATTGGCTCATAGCGATCTTCGCCGACCAAGCGTTCGATGCTTGATGTTAAGCGTCTGAGCAGGCGTTTTCCCTCACGATTGAGCGGGCACAACTAGCCACGAACGATGACAGCCAACGCTCGATGGTGACCCCTTTCGCAGAACTGGATTCAACGGAACCTCCAGCGTAAAGCGCGTGTGACTGTTTCAAATCCGATAACAAACTCGTATAGAAACAGCTATTGATGCGCCTAATCAAGGCCTCTAAAGTCACTCCGCAGAACCGGCAGCGAAAACACTGTCTCTTCATCCCTGTATCGACCGCTCCTAGTTTTCGAAGGGTCAAAGTCGTCGATACCACTGCGAGTTAGACTGCCTTCTGAGGGGCAATATGGACGTCATCGAGAGCATGCGAATATTCGTTCAGGTCGTGGACGATAGCAGTTTCACCCGTGCCGCCGAAGCGCTTGGCATCCATAAGCCCTGCATCACCAAGGCTATCCAAAATCTTGAGCGCCAGCTCGGCACACGCATTTTGCATCGTACGACTCGCAAGGTAGGCGTCACCCCAGAGGGTGAGGAGTTTTACCGGCGGTGCAAGAGCATTCTCGACGAAGTGTCTGACACATTGGCTTTTTTCTCGGGCGACGATAAGTCAATCGACGGGAAGCTTAGAATAGATCTGCCGATCACCTTGGCGAAGTTCCTGATCATTCCGGCGCTACCTGAGTTCAATAAGCTATATCCCGGCATCGAACTAATCATTGGTATTAGCGATCAGGCAGTCGACATCGTCGCTGAAGGGATTGATTGCGTGGTCAGGCTGGGTGAATTACCGGACTCTACCCTGATTGCTCGGAGAATCGGCGCTGTGCCGATGATCACCTGTGCGACTCCGCAATATCTCGAACAAAATGGAAGCCCCCAGAATATTGAGGAGTTAGCTGACCACAAAGCGGTCAACTATTTCTCTGGTTCGAATCGCAAATTGATGGAATGGCAATTCGAAATTGATGGCAAGATTCAAAGTCTGAGAATGCGCAGCGCCATCATGGTCAATGACACCGAAGCCTTCGTATCTTGTGGCCTGGCGGGGTTCGGCATCATGCACGGCTTGAGGCCAGCCATGCAGCCATACATAGATTCCGGGGCCTTGGTGCAGCTGCTTCCCGACGTCGCGTCCCCTCGAAAATCCATCTCGATCATCTATCCTGATCGCCGCCATCTTGCTCCGAAGGTCAAAGCGTTTGCGGATTGGCTGTCTTCGCTCATCAACACTCAAGGCTATGACTGCTTAAGCGTTTAGTGGGTAGAGATATTTATCCAGTTATACACCTCGAGACAATTCAGAGACGCTCCATTCAGCACACCGTCTGGTGCAGATTGTTTCCTCACTATTAATAGTGAAATCAGGATCTGAGCGTATATCAGTACTAACCGCCTCAATAGAATCGCCGCCCACTAAGCATCTCCCATATGGATGCTGTGGAACTATTGGGGAATCCTTATGCGCTTCAAGAAGAAACCTATTGTGTTAGCGCTGGCTATCACCCTGGCCGCCGGTGGCGCCGCATCCTTCAACTATTTTGACGGGACATTCGCCGCTTCGGCACAGGCGGCAGAAGCCCCGATCGCACCTGAAGTTGATGTGGCCTCAGTGCTCGTTCAGCAGGTCTCTGATTATCAAGACTACTCTGGCCGGTTCGAAGCCGTGGATAAAGTCGACATCAGATCGCAGGTCACCGGGACTATCGTGGCGGTGCATTTCAAAGATGGGGCTTTGGTCAAAAAAGGCGATCGGCTCTTCACTATTGATCCCCAACCCTTCGAAGCGGCGCTGAGTAAGGCAAAAGCCCAGCTGACCGCAGCGCAAGCCCGCAAAGGCTATGCGGACTCTGATTGGGAGCGAGCGCAACGCCTGATCACCAATGGCGCGATTGCCAAGCGTGACTTTGACCAGAAGAAGAACGAAGCGAAGGAAACCGACGCAGACGTCAAGGGTGCGCAAGCTTCTGTTGATACTGCCCGCATCAATCTTGCTTACACCGACATCAGATCCCCTGTCGCTGGCCGCGTTTCACGCGCAGAAATCACCATTGGTAACACAGTGTTCGTGGGTGCTAGCGCACCTGCTTTGACCACCGTTGTCTCGGTATCTCCTATCTACGCAGCGTTCGATGTCGATGAGCAGGCATACCTCAAATTCCTCGGCCACAAGAGCCAGGAAGGCGTTGGCGTTCTATTGGGTCTGGCGAACGAATCCGGCTATTCGCGCAAGGCAACCGTGGACTCTGTCGATAACCGCCTCGATATCAGGTCGGGGACGATCCGCGTTCGGGCTCGCTTAGACAACCCTGACGGTTTGCTGGTACCCGGGCTCTACGCCCGGGTCAGAGTCGGGAGCAGTGCACCCCACTCGGCAGTGTTGGTCGATGACGTCGCCGTAGGCACCGATCAGGCGAAGAAATTCGTGCTGGTAGTCACAGCCAACAACTCCGTCGAGTACCGAGAGGTAACACCGGGAGCCCTGCATGACGGGCTTCGGGAAATCACCCAGGGCCTCAATGCCGGTGAACGAATTGTCGTCAACGGCCTTCAGCGAGTGCGCCCAGGAGACAGCGTAAGTGTTCGGCCCGTCAGCATGACCAGCGCATCCTCCGCATCGCAGAACGCCTCGTAACGTATTCCCAAGGTCATTTAATGAACATCTCCAAATTCTTTATCGATCGTCCGATTTTCGCAGGGGTGCTGTCAGTCCTGCTGCTTCTGGCCGGGACGATCGCAATGCTCAAGCTGCCCGTGTCCGAGTACCCTGAGGTCATCCCGACTTCGGTTACCGTGCGTGCTCAGTACCCCGGCGCCAACCCCAAGGTTATTGCCGAAACCGTTGCCTCTCCTATCGAGGAGCAAATCAACGGCGTCGAGGACATGCTGTACATGCAGTCCCAAGCCAACAGCAACGGCGAATTGACCATTGTCGTGACCTTCAAGTTGGGTACCGACGCAGACAAGGCGCAGCAACTGGTACAGAACCGGGTTAACCAGGCGCTGCCGCGGCTGCCTGAGGACGTCCAACGACTGGGCGTTACTACCGTCAAAGCATCCCCGACAACCACCATCGTGGTGCAGCTCGTTTCCAACAGCCCGCGCTATGACAAGTCGTACCTGCGCAACTACGCCTTGATCAACATCAAGACCAAGCTCGAGCGCCTGCAGGGCGTGGGTGAAGTGGCGATGTGGGGGACGGGTGACTACTCAATGCGCATCTGGCTCGACCCTCAGAAAGTCGCGGAGCGTGGTCTGACTGCTAACGAAGTCGTCGCCGCGATCAAGGATCAAAACGTTCAGGTAGCTGCTGGCTCAGTGGGTGCTTCACCCTCGGTGCCTGGCGTGCCGATGCAGCTAAACGTCAACGCCAAGGGCAGGCTAAATTCTGAGGAAGAATTCCGCGACATCGTCCTCAAGACCTCTCCAGATGGCGGCGTCACTTATCTCAAGGACGTGGCACGGGTAGAGCTGGGCGCATCCGACTATGGGCTCCGCGCGCTCATGAACAACAAGACCGCCGTGCATCTAGTAGTCAACCAACTGCCAGGCGCTAATTCGCTGCAGGTGGCTGATGCAGTGCATGCAGCCATGGCGGATATGGCCCCTAATTTCCCGGACGGGCTCGAATACCATACCGCGTACGACCCAACGAAGTACGTTCGGGCCAGTATCCATTCTGTGGTGCATACGCTGTTTGAAGCGATCTTCTTGGTTGTGATCGTAGTGGTGCTATTCCTTCAGAATTGGCGGGCATCGCTGATTCCCCTGTTGGCCGTTCCCGTCTCTATCGTCGGTACTTTCTCACTGCTATTGGCGTTCGGGTTCACGATCAACGCGCTGTCGCTTTTTGGATTGGTGTTAGCCATCGGGATCGTGGTCGACGACGCGATCGTGGTGGTGGAAAACGTGGAGCGCAACATCGCAAACGGCCTGTCTCCCAAGGACGCCACCAACGAAGCGATGAGTGAAGTGACAGGGCCGATCATCGCCATCGCGTTGACGTTGGTTGCCGTGTTTGTCCCCCTAGCTTTCATGACCGGCCTCACAGGGCAGTTCTATAAGCAGTTCGCGATGACCATTGCTATCTCAACGGTCATCTCTGCGTTCAACTCGCTGACACTGTCACCCACTCTGTCTGCCCTGTTGCTCAAGGGCCATGATGAGCCCAAAGACTGGCTGACTCGCCAAATCGACCGCGTCATGGGCGGCTTCTTCCGAGTTTTCAACCGAACCTTCCTTCGTGGCTCAGAGGGCTATGGTCATGGCATCACCCGGGTGCTCAACCGAAAAGCGGTGATGCTGGGAGTCTACGTGGTGCTTCTGGGCGCTACGGTGCTTATCGGTAAGGTGGTGCCGGGCGGCTTCGTTCCAGCGCAGGATAAGGGCTACCTGATCGCATTTTCCCAATTGCCGAACGGCGCGTCACTGGATCGCTCTGAAGAAGTGGTTCGTCAGATGGCAGACATCTCGATGAAGCAAGCTGGCGTCAACAAGGACGTCGAGGTGGCGGGTCTTTCAATCAATGGGTTCGATAAATCTTCGAGCGCAAGCGTAACGTTCATCAACCTCAAGGACTTCGAGGATCGTGACGCACCCGAGTCCACGGCGCCTGCAATCGCTGCTGCTCTCAACAAAAAATACGCCGGAATCAAAGGCGCTGTTACAGGTGTTTTCTCCCCTCCTCCAGTCCTCGGTTTGGGCACGTTAGGCGGGTTCAAGCTGCAACTGGAAGACCGCGGCAATCTCGGTTACGAGGCGCTGAAAGCTGCCACTGACGCATTCATCAAGCGCGCCGCGCAAACCCCAGAGCTTGGCCCCACCTTCACCAGTTACGAGATCAACGTACCACAAGTGAATGTGGAACTCGACCGCGTGAAAGCCAAGCAACTTGGTGTCTCGGTGACCGACGTGTTCAACACGATGCAAGTCTACCTGGGCTCGCTCTACGTCAACGACTTCAACAAGTTTGGTCGTGTCTATCAGGTTCGAGTGCAGGCCGATGCGCCGTTCCGCTCGACTGCGGCTGACATTGGCCTGCTGAAGACCCGTAACGCCCAGGGTGAAATGGTGCCGCTGTCCGCGCTGGTCAAAATCAGCCAGACCTATGGCCCTGAAATGCTGGTTCGCTACAACGGCTACACCGCTGCAGATATCACCAGCGGCCCAGCTGAAGGTTATAGCCAGAACCAGGCTCAGGATGCTGCTGAGCGCATCGCTGCCGAAGTGCTGCCCAAAGGCATTACCTACGAGTGGACGGATCTGACCTATCAGCAAATTCTGGCCGGCAACTCTGCGCTGTGGATCTTCCCGATCAGTGTGCTCCTCGTGTTCCTGGTGCTTGCTGCGCTGTATGAAAGTCTCACGCTGCCACTGGCAGTAATCCTGATCGTTCCGATGAGCATCATGTCGGCGCTGTTTGGGGTGTGGCTGACGAAAGGCGACAACAACATTTTCACTCAGATCGGCCTGATGGTTCTGGTGGGCCTATCTGCGAAGAACGCGATTCTCATCGTGGAGTTCGCCAGAGAGCTTGAAATGCAAGGGCGCAACATTGTTGAGGCAGCTATCGAAGCGAGTCGCTTGCGCCTGCGCCCGATCCTGATGACCTCGATCGCTTTCATCATGGGTGTGGTGCCCCTGGTTGTTTCGACCGGCCCAGGTTCGGAGATGCGTCATGCGATGGGTGTGGCTGTGCTATTCGGCATGCTCGGAGTAACGCTGTTCGGGTTGATGCTGACCCCAGTCTTTTACGTAGTGCTGCGCAAGCTGTCGGGCACCGAACATTTGGTCAACGAACACGGCAATGCGCCTCACATTCAAGGTTTCAATGCCTCCGCTCAAGGGGGAAATATCTGATGAACACACAACATCGCCTCACCCAGCGACTCTACATCCGCTTGGGCCACGCTCTTGCCATGGCCGCCCTTCTCTCTGGTTGCTCGCTGGCCCCGGTGTATAGCCGGCCCGATAGCCATACAGCGCCGGCAGTTTTCAAGGAGGATATTTCGAGTCAACCAGTCTCTGGCGAAAATGCCAGCCAGTGGAAGATAGCCGTACCTTCTGAGGAGGTTAAACGGGGGGAATGGTGGAAGGTCTTCGCCGATCCAGTACTGGATGGTTACGAACAAACAGCCCTCAGCGCTAACCAGAATCTTGCTGCCGCGGCAGCGAGATTGAAGGAGTCGCGAGCTATGCAGCAGACCGCCGAAGCTGCATTCCTCCCATCGGTTGATGGCGGTTTCGGCCCCACCCGCCAGCAGTACTCCAACGCCTCACAGTTTGGTTCGGATCAGAGTAACGGCCCTGCTCAGACGTATTGGAGAGCGCAGGTCGGTGCTTCTTACGAGGCAGATATGTTCGGGCGAGTTTCTGATACAGCGAAGGCAGCTCGGGCCGAGTCCGAGCAGAGCGAAGCCATGTTCCGGTCGGTACAACTGGCTGTGCAAGCCGACGTCGCCGAGAACTACTTCAAGGTACGTCAGCTTGATGCTGAACTAGCTGTAACGGACAGCACGGTCTCGCTGCGCGAACAGCAAGTTAACCTGCTGCAGCACCGATTCGATGACGGTGACATCGGCGAGTTGGACGTCGCGCGCGCGAAATCAGCGCTTGCCATTGCTCACTCCGATTCAATGACTGTGCAGCGCCATCGAGCGACCTATGAGCACAAGCTGGCGGTTCTACTGGGCAAGGGGCCATCTGAATTCAGTATGGCGGCAGCGCCGCTTAACGACGTTCAGGTAAGAATACCTGGTGGACTGCCCTCGTCTCTGTTGGAGCGCAGGCCGGACATAGCTGCTGCGGAACGTCAGATGGCAGCTGCGAATGCCAGGGTTGGGGTCGCCAAGGCCGCTTACTTCCCTTCACTGTCCCTGACGGGATCTGCCGGATTTGAGTCTGCATCGCTCAGCAACCTGTTCCAGTGGTCAACCCGGACATTCCTTCTGGGGCCTCTCACAGGTACCGCGTTGTCGATACCCATATTTGACGGTGGCAGAAGAGCCGGCAATCTGGCAAACGCTCGCGCACAGTTCGAGGAGGACAACGCCAAGTACCGGCAACAGGTGCTGGTTGCCTTTGGCGAGGTAGAAGACCACCTGGCCGACTTGCGGATCATTGAGCAACAGACCCAGACACAAAATGAGGCTGTCACGGCGTCTGGGCGCGCGGCTGAGCTCTCCCGCGATCAGTACAACGACGGAGCTGTGACTTATTTTGAGGTCATCGACTCGGAGCGCACGCTGCTGCAGACCCAACTGTCAGGCGTGAAGCTCTCAGGCGCTCGAGCGATTTCCACGGTCAACCTCATCCGCGCTCTTGGAGGGGGATGGGACTACGCCGGGACTTCCAACGGATCGGGCAAGTCCTGATTAGCCGCCAGGCGGCAGGGTTCGATTACGCAAGCCCGTTGAGGGCTGTCCGAATCCGCCGCCTGGAGTTCAGGCGAATGAATTTGAGGTCTTTCATGCATTACGAAGCAATCACTGCCATACACATCCAAGCAATGCCTGGGCTCTCCAATGCATTGAGCGAAGCTCTGACGATAACCATTGAGAAGCTCAGAAAAGCGCATCCAAGTACGCGGTATTTTCTTAATGGTTATCCGGGAGGACAGGACGAATGGGTAATCCATTGTCACTGGTCGACCACAGGTCAATCTGACGGAAATGGAGGGTCTCCCTTTGACGAGCTGATGCCCATACTTAACAGCGGCACGGTACAACGGATGGGCTTTAACACTTTTGGCCTCGGAGTCTCGACGGCCTATGAATGATGATTGTAAACGGCTGACGCAGATAGATCTAAACCTACTACTGGTTCTCTTCATCATCCATGAGAGCCTCAGTGTATCCGTAGCAGCTAAACGACTCGGTGTTAGCCAGCCGGCGGTCAGTAATTCTCTGAAGAAACTACGTTGTCTGTTCGACGACCCACTATTTCTGCGCGAGGGTCGTGGTGTTCGTCCCACCGCTAAGGCTGATGCGCTAGCAACAGAAATCGGTACCGCTCTCGGACTGTTGCGAAGTGTGATTCATTGAACCTTCACCAAGGGAGATTGCATGTGGTGGACAATCTTCGCATCCTTTGTGGCCCCACTCGAGGTCTATGGATGCAATCATTCCACACAGCAGAAAGCGCGCACCCGCGGGCACGCGCTTAATATGATTCCAACTCTAGAGGTTACTTCACTCGCCCTGGAAGAGGCGCGTATTCGACAGGTGTCCAGGAATACCCTTGGTTTTCCTTGCTCACGTGTCCGATACCTGGGAAAGGCAGATGGGCAGCGCCAATCAGCCAGCCATTGGCGGCCGCTTGAGACAGGATCTTCTCACGTGACTTGATAGCTTGCTTTGGGTCTACGTCAACCTCGATTGTGACTTCAGGATGCGGCAGCTGTACCGCATGGAAATGGATGATGTCGCCCCACACTACTAGCTTGTCAGAGCCTGAAGTAACCAGATACGAAGTGTGACCTGGGGTGTGACCTGCGGTAGGCATCACCTCAATGCCAGGTACCAGGGTTTCGCCCCCGTTGAACGTCTTGAATTTCCCTGTGGCGGCGTATGGCGCCACTGCATCTTGTGCCATTTTCAGGAAGTCCCGCTGATCCTGCGGCAGCTTGTTGCCAGATTCTGGGTTGAGCCAAAAATCCGCATCATCCTTGTCCGCCCAGACGGTGGCGTTTGGGAAAGCCGTTTCGCCGTTGGGTAGCGTGATGCCGCATGCATGGTCAGGGTGCATGTGCGTCAACAATACGGTGTCCACATCTGCAGGGTTGTAACCCGCCGTTCGGATATTATCGACCATGCGGCCCATCGTTGGGCCGAAGCAGTTCGCCGAGCCTGAGTCGATCAGCACGAGGTTTTTATCGGTATGAACCAGAAACGCATTCACCGAGACCTGAAGCGTGGTGTTTTTGACCTGGAACTCTTTGGCCATGAGATCGCGAATTTTGCCTTGATCCATGCCCGAAAGTGACTTCGGATCCAGCCCAACAAACCCGTCATAGACAGCCGTAACGACGAAGCTACCCAGCGCCTGACGATGATAACCTGGGCTCTGTTCTAATTGAGGTTGTGGTGGCGCCGCCATCGCGGCACTGGCAGCTAACAGCGCTAAGGCGAATAAGCCGGCAGCGGCTTTTTTGGGGGAAGCCAAATGCTTGAAGCAGATCATACGATTCTCGTCCGATGTTTAAGTGTGGCAGGATTGAAACTCGGGAGAATCATATTTATTAAATAAATATTTATGTAGATGGTTAAATATTAATAGTCTGTAATGAATACAGTAACAGTAACTGCATGATCACAAGCGGCGACGCAGTGCAATATAGTATTTCTAGAAAATCATTTCAAGATGTATCCGGTTTGACGCTTGAGCTTTGAATGAGACCTCCAGATCATGGAAAGGTCGCACCAAGGTACTCCCATGTTTAAAACACAAAAGTTATATTTGCAGAAAATACTTCTAGTAACAATGCAATGATAACTTCTCAGGAAATAATCACCCATGAGCGGATGTTTCTAACTTTTCCTCTGTCTTCTTGACGCTATAACTATTCAAGCGCCGACCGCGCCACTTCCGAAAAGTTTATTTTGATTACAGTACTAATCTAGTATCTCGCCAGCGGTTGTTCAACTCCGTGAAACTGGTAGTTTGGGGGCTCACTCCACTCTGATGAGGAACTGAGATGTCTATAGAATCTGATGTGCGTTATCTGCTCGATCGCGTTGAGATCCAGGACAAAATTGCCCTGTATGGATTGGGCCAGGATTGTCATCAATCCGGTGCGGAGAACAAAAACATCCTCGAGCAGTGGGGCCAGCTTTTCACGCCTGACGCGCAAATCGATGTTACCGACTTGGGTGTGCCAAAGGTCATGAGCCTTCAGGAGTACGCCGAGCTGATGCGAGGCCCAGGTCTCAAAGGTGGCGRTCTAGAAGTACCCTTTAAAGCCTGGCAGCATCTTGAAGGCCACGGCACTGTAACTATTACAGGCGATACCGCAAAGTCTGTTGCCCTGCATTTGCACAGCCATATCACCAAAGACGGAAAGGCAAATCTGCACGACGCCGGTTATTGGCATGACGAATGGGTTCGCACTCCCGAAGGCTGGAGAATCAAAAATCGCCGCCATCAATTCCTCTATACCAATACCTACCCGACAATCGAAAACCCACCTTTTCTTAAGTAGAATCCTCCGTGGATTCTGTTTTCAATCGCAAGTCAGGTCTTTCGATGAGGAAGAAGAACGTATCCAATACTCTTCATCCCATAATCGAAGCCTGAATAAAAAGCCCAGCTATTAGCTGGGCTTTTTTGATATCAAATACTGAGGCACAAATACTTAATTTCCAGATAGTCCTCAATTCCGTACTTCGAGCCTTCCCGACCAAGGCCAGATGCCTTCATCCCACCGAACGGTGCCACCTCGTTAGAGATCAGGCCGGTATTGATACCTACCATGCCGTACTCCAGGGCCTCGGCCACCCGGAACACTCGAGAGAGATCGCGCGCATAGAAATAGGAAGCCAGCCCGAACTCGGTGTCGTTGGCCATTACGATGACTTCAGCTTCTTCGTTGAAGCGAAAGAGCGGCGCTAGGGGGCCGAAGGTTTCGTCTTTGGACACCAGCGCATCCTTGGGCACGTTGGTCAGGATGGTCGGCTCGAAGAAGGTACCACCCAACGCGTGGGCCTTGCCGCCACTGATGACTGTGGCTCCCTTGCTCAGCGCGTCTTCGATGTGTTCCTTCTCAGCCTTGCCCATCTTGGGCACGCTGCCAATAATCTCATTGGTAGCTGGATTGTTTACGCTGATGATCTGACCGCTGTCAGCGTCGCCCTAGCACCCGTCAATGTAGGCTTGCTGGCGAAACAGGCTTGTGTCTTTGAGTTGCATATCGGACTCCAGTGAGATGCGACGGCAGACGCCGGGCATATGCCCGGCGCTGGGTTTCGATGTCGTGATATCAGACCAATGCGGCGCGCTTTTTGAGGTCGTGGTTGAGKATGGCGTCGTTCTCCGAGTAATCGACTGGGCAATCGATCACGTGAACGCCGGGCGTACCGATGCACTCTTTCAGCAAGGGTAGGAAACTTTCGGCGCTTTCAACACGGTGGCCTTGGGCACCGTACGCCTTGGCATACTGAACGAAGTCTGGGTTGCCATAATTCAGACCAAAATCAGTAAAGCCCATATTCGATTGCTTCCACCGAATCATCCCGTAGCCATCATCGCGAAGGATGATCACAGTCAGGTTCATCTTGAGCCGTACCGCGGTCTCAAGCTCCTGACTGTTCATCATGAAGCCCCCATCGCCGCACACTGCGACGACTGGTTTATCTGGGTAGACCAGGTGAGCCGCCATCGCCGATGGTAACCCCGCGCCCATCGTTGCCAGCGCGTTGTCGAGTAGCACGGTATTTGGCATGTGGGCTTTGTAGTTGCGCGCAAACCATATCTTGTAGATGCCGTTGTCCAGGGCGACGATTCCGTTGGACGGCAGAGCGCGTCTTACATCTGCCACCAGGCGCTGCGGGTAGACTGGGAAGCGGGCGTCGTCCGAACCCTCGATGATTTGAGCCTCATTGGCTTCACGGATTTCGAGTAGGCGTGAGAACTCCCAATGACTGGTGTCCTCCAACGCTTCACTTATCTGCCACACCGCATTGGCGATGTCCCCGACAACTTCTATCTGAGGGAAGTAGACAGGATCGACTTCAGCGGAGCGAAAGTTGACATGGATAACTTCCGTTCCACCCCGAACCATAAAAAATGGTGGCTTCTCGATGACGTCGTGCCCGACATTGACGATGAGGTCAGCCGCCTCAACGGCCCGATGCACAAAGTCGCCGGCAGACAATGCCGCGTTGCCCAAGAATCGTGGATGGCGCTCATCGACGACTCCCTTGCCCATCTGCGTTGTTACAAAAGGGATACCTGTCTTGTCGATCAGTTGCTTGAGAACTTTGGCCGTCATCTTGCGGTTTGCGCCCGCTCCGATGACCAGAATCGGACTGCGTGCATTGCAAAGCTTTTCTACGGCCGCGCAGATCGATTTGTGCTCGGCCAGAGGACGGCGGCTCAAGCTTGGAGGCAGCGGAGTACTCTCGGTCTGTTCATCTGCAATGTCCTCAGGCAGTTCAAGATGGACTGCACCTGGCTTCTCCTCCTCCGCCAATCGGAAGGCCTCACGTACACGGGAAGGAATATTGTCAGCCGACGCTAACTGATGGGTGTATTTCGTGACTGGTTGCATCATGCCGACCACGTCCAGAATTTGGAATCGGCCCTGCTTGGATTTCTTGATTGGCTTCTGGCCGGTGATCATGAGCATCGGCATCCCGCCCAGATACGCGTAAGCGCCGGCGGTCACCAAGTTGGTCGCTCCAGGGCCCAGCGTCGACAGGCTCACACCCGTCTTGCCCGTTAGACGCCCGTACGTAGCAGCCATGAAACCGGCCGACTGTTCGTGACGGGTCAATACCAGCTTGATGTCCGACTTTCTCAATGATTCCAGGAGGTCGAGGTTCTCCTCACCAGGAATACCGAAAATGTATTCCACACCTTCGTTTTCCAAACATTGCACAACTACGTCTGATGCCTTTGCCATCGTTCTTCACCTCAACCTTTCAGCCCTGACRAATCTATCGGCTCAAGATAGTCTTCAAGGAGACGTGGAGAAAGACGCTATCTGGATACAGTCTGTTATCACCAGAATTATAATTACGGTTGGAGGGACTGTGGGTGCCTGTCTATCCATACATAGGACAGGCACCTCGCGCTTACTGCGCTGTACCTTCAAGCAAATAGAGATGACTTTTAGCTGATCGTGTCCGATAGCCAATCACATCCTGATAATCTTGCGAGTGATAGAACTCGCTGGCCTTTTCGGGACTGTCGAACTCGACCAGTACGACTCTTTCCACGCTACGATCGCCCTCAAGCACCTGAGGTTCGCCCCCCGCTACCGCAAACGTCGCACCCCACTTTTCCAGAACGGGGCCGACCCTTGTCATGTACTCGTTATAAAAGTACTCCTGATCGGTTATTTCCAGCTCTGCGTAGATAAACCCTTTGCGCTGCATACCAGTACCTCTTTTTTGTTATGAAATTAGTGGGATGAACCCAGATAGGCAGCCCTTACGGCAGGATCGCTACGCAATTTGCTAGCAAGGCCATGCACGGAGATTCGGCCGTTCTCAAGAACGTAGGCGTAGTCGCTTACTTCGAGGGCTGCGGCGGCAAATTGCTCGACCAACAGCATCGTTACTCCCGTTGCCTTCAGTCGCTCAATGATACGAAACACCTCGTCCACCAGGATGGGCGCCAAACCCATGGACGGTTCATCGAGAAGAATGACTTCAGGCGCTAGCATCACTGCGCGAGCCATGGCGAGCATCTGCTGTTCTCCGCCGGACAATGTGCCCGCCAACTGATTCCTGCGTTCCTGAAGTCGCGGGAACAGCTCGAGAGCACGTTCCAGATCCTGATTGATATCGCCCCTCGGTCGGCTTCGGATAAATCGCGGGAAGGCACCCAACGTGATGTTGTCGATGACTGACAAGGTTGGGAAAACACGGCGCCCTTCCGGCGAGTGCGCCAGTCCGCATCTGGCTATCTTGTGTGAAGGGAGCCCCGCGATATCTTTGTCCCCAAGCATGATCGAGCCCTCCTGAGGACAGATCATTCCTGATAGGGCGCGCATGGTCGTCGTTTTACCGGCGCCGTTACTGCCAATCAGGCTAACAACTTGACCTTTCGGTACTTCAAGACTGATGCCATGCAGAACCTGGACTTTCCCATAACCCGCGTGCAAGTTTTTTACCGTAAGCATGGTCAGGCTCCCTTTTGAATAAGAACATGAGGTACACCTGGCTCGGGGGATTGCTCCTGCTCCGGCTCAACTGCCGAACCACCCAAATAGGCTTCAATAACCCGGGGATCTGACTGCACAACAGCAGGCTTGCCCTCGGCAATCTTCTGCCCGAAATCGAGCACGGTGACCGTGTCACRAATGCTCATGACCATGTCCATATGGTGTTCGATCAGCACGACGGTGACGCCGTGATCCCGAATTTTCTTGATGATCTGTACGAGCTCCGCAATATCAGGCGCAGTCAAACCTGCAGCGGGTTCATCGAGCAGAAGCATTCTTGGCTTGAGTGCGAGGGCACGGCCAATCTCAAGAAGTCTTTGTTTGCCGTAAGGCAGGTTACGCGCCTCTTCATCACGCAGGGATTTGAGCCCCATGAAGTCAAGAATATTGAGTGCCTTATCCTTCGCGACCTGTTGTTCCGCGCGATAGCCCGGGAGGTTCAACAGAATGGCCGGCAATCCTCGATGGAATGTATGGTTGAACGCCACCAACACGTTTTCGAGCACGCTCATCTCGCCGAACAACTGCACGTTCTGAAACGTACGTGCGATGCCGCCCAAAGCGATCTTCGAGGGTGACTGCCCAACGATGGAATGACCGTCGAAAACCGCCTCACCTGCGATGGGCACGTAAATGCCGGTGATGACGTTCATCATCGTGCTCTTCCCAGAGCCGTTGGGGCCAATCAGGCCATGAATGCTGCCACCGCTAATTGACAAGGTCACCTTGTTGAGTGCCTTCAAACCGCCAAATTGCATGACGATGTCTTTGGCCATGAACAGAGGTTGACTGATTGACTGCGCAGATTTATCTGCCTCCCACAATGCGACAGCTCGGGGTTTGGACAGGTTCGTCGCAGCGGATTGATCTGCCTTGCGTTTCACAAAAGGTGCTTTCAGAAAGCCCATGACGCCATTTGGTAGGTAATAGATCACGGCGAGCATCATCAGTCCGAAGATTGTCAGCCGTTGTTCAGTGATGTCAGTGATGTTAAAGGCAAACACCACGAAACCCGCGAGCGCCAAACAAGGCAGCGCGACTTGACGAGGTGTAAACCGTTTTCGTACAAGCCCTGCTCCCACTGCCAGCGCAACGATTACCACCAGCCCCACAACCAACGCATGGAATAACGCAAGATCGGAAAGCCAGTTAGGAAGCAGCACCACGACGGACGCGCCCAGGATGGCTCATACACGTTGACGCCCATGCAGTCGGCAGCAACCGGACTGCCTCTGAGTGCCTCGAACGCTCGCCCTAATGGTGAGCGCAAGATTCGAGTCACAGCGATAAACGATAAGGCTACTGCTATGAGAACAACGTAGTAGAACTCCTCAGAAGTGAGCCGGTGGTCAAAAAACACTGGCTTTTGAATCTGCAGGCCCTGAGGGCCATTGGTGAGGAAATCCATCTCGTTAATGAGGATCATGATGATGGTCGAAAACGCGAGTGTGACCATTGCCAGATACGGCCCGGTAACACGCAACGCTGGGAACGCCAACAACCCGCCGAAGACAGCAGTCACCGCCATAGCCGC
The DNA here is from genome assembly GCF_056400685.1 of Pseudomonas sp. P5_A12. NCBI lineage: Bacteria > Pseudomonadati > Pseudomonadota > Gammaproteobacteria > Pseudomonadales > Pseudomonadaceae > Pseudomonas > Pseudomonas sp. P5_A12. The sequence continues at coordinate 15,623 of NZ_JBFUKU010000127.1, forward strand.
AGGCACTGCCGCATAGAAAGGCAAGCCAAGTTTTGTCGCAATCAAGCCCGCCGTGTACGCGCCTACGGCAAACAGTCCGGCGTGCCCGAGAGATACCTCTCCCGTATATCCGACCAGAATATCCATGCCAAAGAGAAGCACTGCGTAGATCCCGATAACTACAACAAGGTGCAGGTAATAAGGATTCTGGAATGCCTGGGGTAATGCAGCTGCCACAACAAGCAAGAGGCAGCCGAAGATGAGTTGGACGTTTCGCATACTCACACCTTCTTGATCGCGGCCCGGCCGAAGATACCGGCAGGCTTAATCATCAATACAATGAGCAACAACACCAGACCTGGGACGTCTTTGTAACCCGTCGACAAGAAGAAGCCTGTCGCGGTCTCCGTTACCCCAAGAATGATGCCCCCAACGATGACGCCGACGCCGGACGTCAATCCCCCAATGATCGCTACTGCAAAAGCCTTCAACCCAAGCGCGACACCCATGCTCGCTCCAGTCAAAGTCAACGGAGCGACCAAGATGCCCGCGAAAGCGGCGGTCATTGATGAGAGCGCGTAGGAGAACGTAATGACGGAACCGGTGTTGATTCCCATCAGGCCAGCCGCGTCTCGATCGGAGCTGGTCGCAACAACCGCTTTACCGAAAATGGTCTGGCGATTGAAGAACTCGACGGCAAGCATCAACAGGATGGCCCCGCCCACTACCATGAGCTCCATTGGCATTACGAACGCGCTACCGATCTGTAGCGGTGTCTCGGGAAGAGGAGAAGGAAACTTCATGTCATCCTTTCCCCAGATGTTTTCCGCCACGTTCTTGAAGATGATCGCCAAGGCAATCGTCGACATGATCCAGCCGAATTCCGATTTGATTTTCATGGCCGGACGCACCGCGATCCGTTCGACGACCACGCCTTGTAAAGCGCCGAAAAGCATCACTAGCGGTATCGCAGCCCAGTAACCCACGTACGGATAAAGCGTCAGACCGACCAGCGCGCCGAGTGCAAGTGCCTCGCCCTGACCGAAGTTCAATGTGGTCGAGGTTGCAAACGTTAGTTGGTATCCAAAGGCGATTACCGCGTAGATCATGCCCATAGAGATACCGCTGAGCAGCACTTGTAAAAGTAGCCCGTCCATTGATATGTCCTCCCCTGCGGGGGTCGATATGTAGGGGCAGCGGAGAGTTCCGCTGCCCACTTGTCAGCTCAGCAAACTAAGGTTTGTTCCGATCTGATTCATAGGCGTACACAACGCGACCGTTCTTGATCTCACCGATGACCGCAACGGCGGGTGTCTTGAACGCTTCGTGGTCGGTTTTGGAGAATGGCTTGTCGTATGTCATCACTAGCCCCTCGACCGGCTTTTGCAGGTCTTCCAAGGCTTCCTTGATTTTGGTGCCATCGGTTGAACCAGCCTGTTCAATGGCTGCCGCCAGGATGTAGACACAGTCATATCCTTGTGCTGCCCAGACTGGGCCAGGGATCCGGTCGACCGCGTAAGTCTTGAGGTAGTTGTCAATGAATGACTTACGCTTATCTGTAGCGCCATCAAGGATGAAGGTCTGTGGCATCCTCACACCTTCAGCATTGGCTCCTGCGTTTTCAGAAAAGTTAGGCATCGACAATGTCCAACTGCCGATCATTGGAACCTTCCAACCGAGTTTGGCCATGCCATTCGCAATTTGCGCGAGTTCAGGCCCGATCCCGTAGGTCAATATCGCCTCTGCGCCGCGCATGCGTGAACGCAGTAATTGCGGCGTCATATCGACGTCCTTGATGTTAAATTTTTCTACTGCTACAGGCTCGATGCCTTTTTCCTTGAGCACTGTTTCCAAGTCGGCTCGACCAAGTTGGCCGTAGTTCGTAGAATCTGCAAGGATGGCCACTTTCTTGAAATTGCGATTCTCGACGGCTTCTTTAACGATCATTTCAGCCTGAATACGATCAGGGAGCGAAACCC
>NZ_JBFUKU010000128.1:0-15226 GCF_056400685.1 Pseudomonas sp. P5_A12
GATTTGGTTTCTATCGGCACCCTCGGCGGACTGAACATCCCCAGGAGATCACGACTCCAACTGCCGCCGGGGTCAGCGCCGTCGGCGTTTCTCAATAGCAACCTGCTCATGTTTTAACATCCGCTATCTGGGTTCCGGCACTCAGTTGCCGCATGTGCTCCAGCTCCTCAGGCGAGACTGTTTGCGGAACGAAATCCTGTTCTATCCCCGGCACGCTGTAGTCATAGGCCCAGCGATACACGACCGGCAGCTTCGCTCCCCAGTTGCCGTGTATCGGCGGGGTGTTTGGCGTTTGCCATTCCAGGCTGGCCGCGCCCCAGGGGTTACTGCCTGCGGGCTTGCCCTTGAATGCACTCCAGGCCAGGTTGAACAGGAACAGCAACTGGGAAACGCCAACGGTCAATGCGACCACCGTAATGAAGGCATTCAAATCTTGCGCCGACTGCGGGATGAACGCGTAGTTTTCATAGGCGTAGTAACGGCGCGGCATGCCCTGGAATCCCAGGTAGTGCATGGGGAAGAAGATGGCGTAGGTGCCCAGAAAGGTAATCCAGAAATGCAGCTTGCCCAGGGTGTCGTTCCACATGCGCCCGGTTACTTTCGGGAACCAGTGATAAATGCCGCCGAACACCACCAGTACCGGGGCAACCCCCATGACCATATGAAAATGGGCTACGACGAAATAGGTGTCCGAGAGCGGAATATCCACGATCACGTTGCCGAGAAACAATCCGGTCAGACCGCCGACCAGGAAGGTGACGATAAAGGCCAGGGCAAACAGCATCGGCACGGTCAGATGGATGTCGCCCCGCCACAGGGTCAGCACCCAGTTGTAGACTTTCAGGGCGGTCGGCACCGCGATGATCAAAGTGGTTACGGCGAAGAAAAAGCCAAAGTACGGGTTCATTCCGCTGACATACATGTGGTGCGCCCAGACCACAAAACTGAGTACGCCAATCGCAATAATGGCCCACACCATCATTCGGTAGCCGAAGATATTTTTACGCGCATGCGTGCTGATCAAGTCGGAGACCAAACCAAACGCAGGGAGAGCAACGATGTAGACCTCTGGGTGGCCGAAGAACCAGAACAGGTGCTGGAATAATATTGGRCTGCCACCCTGGTGACCGAGCTGCTGCCCCAGCGAGATCATCGCCGGCATAAAGAAGCTGGTGCCCAACAGCTTGTCAAACAGCATCATGACCGCACTGACAAATAACGCCGGGAAAGCCAACAAGGCCATAATCGAGGCCATGAAAATTCCCCATACGGAGAGTGGCATGCGAAACAGCGTCATACCGTGCGTGCGCGCCTGCAACACCGTGGTGACGTAGTTCAAGCCGCCCATGGTGGCTGCGACAATAAAAATCGCCAGTGAGACGAGCATCAGGACGATGCCCCACTCGACCCCTGGTGTTCCCTGAGAAATGGACTGTGGCGGATAGAGCGTCCAGCCCGCCCCGGTGGGGCCGCCCGGGACAAAAAAACTGGAGAGCAACACCACTACTGCAAGCAGGTAGAACCAGTAACTCAGCATGTTGACATAGGGGAAGACCATGTCGCGGGCGCCCACCATCAGCGGGATCAGATAGTTGCCGAAGCCACCCAGAAACAAGGCCGTCAGCAAGTAGATGACCATGATCATGCCGTGCATGGTCATCGCCTGATAGTAAGTACTGGCATCCATGAACGCCAAACTACCGGGGAAGCCTATCTGCATGCGCATCAAGTCGGACAACACCACGGCGATAAGACCCACGAACAGAGCCGTCAAGGAATATTGAACAGCTATGACCTTGTGGTCCTGACTCCAGATATATTTGGTCAGGAAACTTTTGGGCTCGTGCAGTGCTTCTGTTTCGGCTTGCTCCGCATAGGTCATCACGTCATCCTCCTGTCGAAGTTTCGGTGCATTCCTGGCTGCTTTACGGCTACTTCCCTGGCTCCGCCTTGCTCGCATCGGCGTCGGCATTCGCTTTGGATTTGATAAAAGCGATCAGTGCGTTCAACTCCTGATCACTCGGAGCCAAGGCCGGCATGACGGGTGAATAGCCTTTGACGATTTTGGCGCCGGGATCAAGAACCGATTCCCTTATATAACCCTCATCGACCTTGATACTCGTACCGTCGGCCAGGGTTTCTGTCTTGCCATACACGCCCTGCCAGCTGGGGCCGACACCCTTGCTGCCATCGACACTGTGGCAGGCCAGACAGCCGAGCGACCCGGCCAGCCGCTGCCCCTGCGTCGCCAAGTCGTCACCTGGGCCCGACGCGCCGCTGGCAGAAGGTTCATTGTCTTGCTGTTCGGCACCCAGCGATTTGATCAGGGCGACGAGAGCACCCAGTTCATCGTCATTGAGAGTATAGGCCACCATGACTGGCGGGTAGCCCTGTACCAGTCGGGCCTTCGGATCGAGGATCGACTCTTTGAGGTAGGCCTCATCGACCCGCACACTGGTGCCATCGGCAAGCTGTTCTGTGCGGCCGTATAACCCTTTCCATCCCGGGCCGAGACTGTTATTGCCATCCTGGCTATGGCAGGCACCGCAGCCGTATTTTTCGACCAACAGGCGACCTTTTTCCAGAACGCTGTCCTGGCTGGGTTTGGCGGCTGTCGTTAATGTCTGAGCAAAAGTCGGTTGGCTATTCAGCCATTGATCGAACGTGCCCTGTTCTTCCATGATCATGTGGCCGCGCATGTTGTAATGACCTACACCACAAAATTCAGCGCAAAGGATTTCATATTTCCCGGCTTTAGTCGGCGTAAACCAAAAGTACGAAACCATCCCTGGCACCATGTCCATCTTGCTGCGAATTTGCGGCACATAGAAATTGTGCAACACATCTTTAGAGCGCAGTAAAACTTTCACTGGCTTATCGAGCGGAAGGCGAACTTCATTGCTTCTTATAAGCACATCGTCTTGCCCAACAGGATCCTTGGGGTCAAGGCCGAAAGGATTGGCGGAATCAACAAACTTGATGTCCGATTTTCCCAGCTTCCCGTCCTGGCCGGGAAAACGAAAGGCCCACTGCCACTGCTGGGCGACCACTTCAAGTTCATAAGCATTTTTCGGCACCCGGATGAAGTCACTGTAAACAACCAGGCCTGGCGCCAACATTGCGGCAATACCTACCGAGGTCACGATAATCAACCATGTTTCCAGTTTTTTGTTTTCTGGTTGGTAGGCCGCCCTGGAACCTTCCTTATGGCGATAACGCATCACGGCTACCGCCATAAAAACCGTGATGGCGATGAAAAATATTCCGCTAATGATCAGGGTGATGAACAGGGTGGTGTCTATTGACCCCCAGTTGGAAGCTGCCGGTGTCGCATGCCAGGGCGCTAGTATATGAAACAGCACTGATGCAATAACGATTAGTATCAAGATAATTGCTATTGCCATTTTCTCTTCATCCTATTCCTGTTGCTCACTGGTGATGCAAAAGCATCGCCACTGACGTCCAAGCAGGGCAGACAAATACCATCCATTGCGACGGTAAAATCAGCCAGAAGTATAGTGCATGGACGGAGCAGGCGCTTTTCCTGAGAAATCGAACCAATATTCCAATTCGAACATTAAGTTAATTGTTTAAAGCGATTCGCTACATGTAACTGTAGATATTCAGCATCACGTCTTTTGGGACTAAATGGGTATAAGTTAAGTGCAGATGACCTTCGCCTACGCAGTTACAGCTAGCGAAGCCCGGTCGCCAGCTATACTCATTTCGGATGACGGGTGGCAGAACCGACCAGAAGCGGCTGTCATTGCGAAGAGAACAGAGCTACAGGGTCCAGCAGTCCACAACGGAGGTTTCGTCATGAGTGCCCTGACAATCGAAGGCTGGTGCAAACCCAGCAGAGACAAAAAATCCACCCCCGTGGGTGAAATCCATTTTTACGTCGATGTCCCCCTCCGTAAGCGCTTGGAAGACGCGGAAGAACGCCTGAAGGCGACCGATGAGCGTGAAGTCATGGTCGATGTCGACATGGCTACATTGGATTTGAAAGTGCCAGAGGGATATGGCCCCTTGTCCGACTGCCAAATGCGCGTCTACTTGCACCTCGAGCGCGGTCAGTACCATTTGGTCGGGCATCGAGCGAGCGATGGAAGCTTGATCTATACCAACGCGGTTTTGATTGATCAGCAGCTTTAGAAGCCACTTCGTGATACTAAAAATCGCAGCCTACAGCTGCGATTTTTTTATCTGAATAAAGGACATGCCCCATGGACCGATTCCAGGAAATGCAGGTCTTCGCTGCCGTTGCACAGGAACAAGGTTTCTCGGCGGCGGCGCGGCGTTTGGGGATGTCGGCGGCCAGTGTCACCCGGGCGGTGGCAGCGCTGGAAAAGCGCATCGGCACGCTGTTGTTGACGCGTACCACCCGCAGCGTGCATTTGAGCGAGGCGGGGCAGCGTTATCTGGAAGATTGTCGGAGGATTCTTGCCGAGGTGCAGGAAGCGGAGGATTCGGCTGCCGGCAGTCATGCCCAGCCCCGTGGGCAACTGACGATCACCGCGCCAGTTTTGTTCGGTGAGTTGTTTGTCACGCCGGTGATGGTCGGTTATCTCACTCAATTCCCTGAAGTCAGCATCAATGCCTTACTGGTCGACCGGATCGTGAACATGGTCGAAGAGGGCATTGATGTAGCGGTGCGTATCGGTGAGCTGGGTGACAGCAATCAACATGCGATTCGCGTGAGCGAAGTGAGGTGGGTTATTTGCGCTTCGCCGGCTCTTTTGGCGGCCCGTGGCAGGCCACGCCACCCAAATGAGCTCAGTGGTGCCCCGATTGTTGCAACGTCAGCCATTGGGCAGCACAGAACCTGGGCATTCCTTGACGCGGGTGAACTGCTGAATGTTCGTCCGGAACCGCGTCTGGTGGTCACCGCCAATCAGGCGGCCATCACGGCGGCATGCCTGGGCCTGGGATTCACCCGGGTCCTGTCTTATCAAGTGGCAGGCAAGGTGAGTGCCGGTGAACTGGAAATCGTTCTGGCTGACTTCGAACTGCCTCCGTTGCCCATTCATGTGGTCTACCAGGGGGGCCGCAAGGCGCCAGTGCGGGTCCGCAGTTTTGTCGACTTTGCAGTGAAAACGTTGAGAGACCATCCAGCCCTGCACGGTTAATGGTTTATTTCGCTGGATGAAATAATGGATTGCGTTTGCTGGTTATTCTGTTGTTTTGGTTGTGGGTGGAAGATGGCGTCCCTCGGTGCTGATCTTTCCTGAACGGCGCCACTACCCAGCGGAGTCGACCATGCAAGCGATCAAACTCTACAACTTCCCTCGTTCCGGCCATGCTCACCGTGTGGAGCTGATGCTGTCGCTGCTGCAACTGCCGACCGAGCTGATCTTTGTCGATTTGGCAAAGGGCGCGCACAAGCAGCCGGATTTCCTGGCGCTCAATTCGTTTGGTCAGGTTCCCGTCATTGATGACCAAGGCGTGGTATTGGCCGACTCCAATGCGATCCTGGTGTATCTGGCGCAGAAATACGGAAACGGTCGCTGGCTACCAACCGATCCAGTTGCCGCGGCAAAGGTTCAGCGGTGGTTGTCCGTTGCTGCCGGACCGATTGCCTTCGGCCCGGCCCGGGCCCGGCTGATCACGGTGTTTGGCGCGCCTTACAATGCTGAAGAGGTCATCGCTTACTCCCATACCGTGCTCAAAGTGATCGATCAAGAGTTGGCCACAACGCCGTACCTGGCGGGCGCCGAGCCTACCATCGCCGATGTGGCCGCCTACAGCTACATCGCCCATGCGCCGGAAGGCAATGTCTCGTTGGACGGCTACGCCAAAATCCGCGCCTGGCTGGCGCGTATTGAAGCCTTGCCCGGGTTTGTCGGCATGCCGCGCACCGTGGCCGGTCTGCAAAAAACGGCCTGATACTCGCGGCCCGACCTGCTCGGGCCGTTCACGATGCGCGCAGGGGAGAACCCTTATGGAACATTCACCTTGGCATGCCGGCGAGAAACAGTTGCAGACTCATGTGGGCGTTGCCGAGCGAATGGAGGCGTTCGGTCGCAGGGTGATTCGCACTCAGATGCCGGATCAGCACCGTACGTTCTATCAGCAACTGCCGTTCATGCTGTACGGCGCCGTAGATGTTGATGGCAACCCTTGGGCCAGCATTCTTGAAGGGCCCCCGGGCTTCGCTCATTCACCCGACCCTTCGCTGTTGCAGTTCGACCGCTTGCCGAGTGCCGATGACCCCGCTCAGCTGCGAGACGGGGACGCTATCGGTCTGCTCGGTATTGAGCTGCATACCCGACGTCGCAACCGCCTCAATGGTCGAGTCGGTGCCGTGACGGCTGGCGGATTCGGCGTCACGGTGGAGCAATCTTTCGGCAACTGCCCGCAATATATTCAATTGCGCCAGTTTCGCTCGGTGCCATTGGCGGACCCCGCGAGTCGTGTCGCAGAGCATTTGAATGAACTGGATGACGCGGCCAGGGCCATGATCATCGAGGCGGACACGTTCTTTGTTGCCAGCTACGTGGACGTCGATGGCCAGCGCTCGGTGGATGTGTCTCACCGGGGCGGGCAGGCCGGTTTTGTACAGGTAGAAGGTAATCGCCTGACGATCCCGGACTTCGCTGGCAACCTGCATTTCAATACGCTGGGCAATCTGCTGATCAATCCTCGCGCCGGTTTGTTGTTTATCGATTTCAATTCAGGTGACTTGCTGCACCTCAGCGGGCGCACCGAGATCATCCTCGACGGCCCGCAAATCGAAGCCTTTCAAGGCGCCGAGCGGTTGTGGACCTTTGAGGTCGAGCACATGGTACGCCGGCCTGCGGCGCTGGCCTTGCGCTGGCGCTTTGACGGCGTGTCACCCACCAGTTTGATGACTGGCACCTGGGAACAGGCGAATGCCCGGCTGCAAGCCCAGGCTCTGGGTGATCGATGGCGGCCACTGCGGGTGATGCGTATCGAGGCGGAAAGCCAACACATCCGTTCGATCTATCTGGAGCCCACCGATGGCGTCGGGTTGCCGATGTTCCAGGCCGGGCAGCATTTGCCCCTGCGATTCAACATTGCCGGTGACGTGCATATCCGCACGTACAGCCTGTCGAGCGCGCCGTCTGATGATTTTTTCCGGATCAGCGTGAAGCGTGACGGGTTGGTGTCATCGCACCTGCATGAGCGGATTAGTGTCGGTGATGTACTGGAGGCCCGCGCGCCTCAAGGGCATTTCACGGTGGCGCCCCATGAGCGGCGACCGCTGGTGTTGCTGGCCGCGGGCGTGGGCATTACGCCGCTGCTGTCGATGGTGCGCGAGGTGGTTTATCAAGGCCTGCGCACGCGGAGCATCCGCCCGACCTGGTTCTTCCAGAGTTCGCGAACCTTGGCCGATCAACCCTTTCGCCCGGAACTGAATCGCTTGCTCGACGGACTCGGTGACGCGGTGCGAATCGTGCGTTTGCTCAGCCAGCCCGAGACCGATGCACGGGAAGGTGAAGATTACGACCTGACCGGGCGTATCGACGCCGATTTGCTCAAGGCCACGCTTGAGGTGGAAGACTACGATCAGCTGGATTTTGTCCTCTGCGGTCCAGGCAGTTTTACCCAGGCGATGTACGACAGCCTGCGTGATATGGACATCCGTGATTCGAGGATTCACGCCGAAACCTTTGGCCCGTCCACGTTGCGCCGGATACCCGACCCGGATGCGGTGGTCATCGAGCAACCACCGGTCGCGACGACGTCGGTACCGGTGGTGTTCGAGCGCTCGGCCAAAGAGGCGCGCTGGAAGCCCGATAGCGGCAGTTTGCTGGAACTGGCCGAAAGCCGTGGTCTGCGCCCGGAGTTCAGTTGCCGCGGCGGGTCCTGCGGGACGTGCAAGACCCGTCTGATCAGCGGCGAGGTGAGTTATCCACAGGTACCGGCAGAAGTGCCCGGCGCAGGAGAAGTGCTGATCTGTTGTGCGGTGCCGGCGCAGGGTTCGCAGCCGTTGGTGCTGGATCTGTAACCCCAGACGTGTGGATAACCTCCTATGGGTGCCGGCTCACTCCTACAGAAAAGCAATCAGGCATAGGACAGGTATTTTTCTTCCAGCAATTCTTCGTACAACGCGGTCCACTTGCGGCCCATCTCGTCAGCTGTGAATAACTGCCGATAACGCGCCTCAGCCTACACGCAGCGTTTTGCCGCGTTGGTGGAGGACGCAGGCCTTGTGATCGAGCATCGTCAGGCCACCGGATTTTTCTGGGTGATGGGCATGATCTTCTTTTGGGCCGGTGAGCGGGCCGCCGGGCGGGATTTGGGCGGCGCAGTGCGTGATCGCATTCATGCGCCGTATCCACCGCTGATGGAGAGCTGGGCCAGAACCTGGCAAGACCTGTTGGCGCAGCCCGACGGGCTGGCAATCAAGCAGATGCTCGACCACTTCATGCCCAAGAGTCAGGTGATCATCGCGCGCAAACCGTTGGCTAGCGAAGGTGCGCCATGAGCAGCAAACGAATCATGGATATCGAGGTGCTGCGTGCCATAGCGGTGCTCGGCGTACTGTTCCATCACTTGCAGGGCAGCCTGTTCACGGACCCCGTGCCACTGCTTGAAAAAATCCACGCCTGGGCGCAGCCGTGGTGGGGTGTCGATCTGTTTTTCGTCATCTCGGGTTTTGTGATTGCCCGTAGCCTGATTCCTGCGCTGCAAGGCTGTAGTACGGGTCAGGAATACTGGGAGCAGACACGCAATTTCTGGCTGCGACGAGCTTTTCGCCTGTTGCCGTCGGCCTGGTTGTGGCTGGCGCTGATGCTGCTGGCGTGCGTCTTTCTTAACCGCTCCGGCGCGTTCGGCACGTTGTACGCGAACCTCCAGGCAACGCTGGCGGGGGTGTTGCAGTACGCCAATTTCCGTTTTGCCGACAGCTTCTTTCATTACGAGTACGGCAGCAGTTTCGTGTACTGGAGCTTGTCGCTGGAGGAGCAGTTTTATCTGTTGTTCCCGCTGCTGATTTTCGTCTGCCGCAAACATCTGGTGTGGGCGTTGCTGGCGCTGGTCGCGGTGCAACTGTTCACCCTGCGCACACCGATGTTGATGGTGATCCGCACTGACGCACTGGCCCTTGGGGTGCTGTTGGCAATATGGAGTGTGCAGCCGAGTTACTGGCGCTGGCAGCCGACATTCTTGCACCGGCCGTGGGCTGGTGTGTCGTCACTGATCATTGTCGGATTGCTGTTGAGTTTCATGGCTACCGACCGTTTCACCTTCGCTAATTACCGCATCGGCTCGATCGCATTACTCAGCGCGGTGCTGGTCTGGATTGCCTCCTATAACCGCGATTACCTCTTGCCCGCCGGTAGATTGCAGCGGCTGATGGGGTGGATCGGCAGTCGTTCCTACGGCATTTACCTGATCCACATTCCGGCCTATCAGTTGGTGCGCGAAATCATCTTCCGGTTGCAGAGTGCCGGTCTGCCGAACCCGGCCGGGCATCCGGTGGTCACGCTGCTGATCGCCTTCGGGCTGATTGTTCTGCTCAGTGAACTGAATTTCCGCTTCATCGAAATGCCCATGCGCAACCGTGGCGCCGCGCTGGTGCAACGCCTCGGTACATCCAAAACCGCTGTCCCATCCTCTGGAGCCACCTCATGCTGAGCCTTTTGAAGAAACTCACGTCGGCGACGCCCGCACCTGCCCCGGTGCAAACCGTCGCCCCGGTGGCAGAAAAGGTCGATCCGTATATGCTCGGGCTGCACGATGCGATGCTCAGCGGCTGGTTCAATCAGGAGACCGGCGAGCTGTTCACTGGCTTCCCGGTGTCGGCTGATGACACCTTGATTGATGTGGGATGCGGTGACGGTGGCAACGTGCAATTCTGCGGCCGGCGCGGGGCAAAGATCATCGTCGCCGACATCGACGCCGCCAAAGTTGAAGCCACCCGTCAACGCCTCAGTGACACCCCGGCCCGCGACGTCGAATGTCACGTCACCGACTGCAATCCGCTGCCGATTGCCGACGCCACGGCCACCCGTGTGGTGTCCACCGAAGTCATCGAGCATGTGGACGACCCGGCGCAATTCCTCGCCGAGCTGGTGCGTGTCGGCAAGCCAGGTGCGCTGTATTTGCTCAGCGTTCCGCACCCGAGCTCCGAAGACCTGCAAAAGGACATCGCCGCGCCGCAGTATTTCCAGAAGCCCAATCACATTCGCATCATCAGCGAAGAGCAGTTCAAGGCGATGGTCGGCGACGCCGGCCTGGAAGTGCTCAGCCACAGCCAGTACGGCTTTTACTGGTCGATGTGGATGCTGCTGTTCTGGGAAGCCAAGGTCCATTTCAGCAATCCCGACCATCCGTTGCTAAACCACTGGGCCGAGACCTGGAAAACCGTTCTGGATTCGCCTCGTGGCGCGCAGATCAAACAGGCGCTGGATGCGGTCGTGGCGAAAAGTCAGGTGATCATTGCCCGCAAGCCTATGGTGTAGACGGCCCATGTCGCAGCCTTCGGCAGCTGCTACAAGGGTAGTTTTTGGCTTAAGGGTTTCAATAGTGTTTTTCCCGCGTTTGATCATATTGCTGACGGCTCTTGTGCTGCTCAACGGTTGCGAGCAACAGCACGCGCCACCGCTCGATCAACAGCTCTACGTCTGGCAACGGCAATGGACGCCAGCCCATGTCGCCGCCCTGCGCGACAGTCGTGTGGACTTTTCGACGCTACGCGTGCTGGCCTTGCAGGCGTTTCCTCAAGCCGGCTGGCGTCGTGCGCGGATCGATTCGGAGTTACTCAAACGCGATGGTCGGCCGCTGATTGCGGTGATTCGTCTGGATGGTCAGCTCAAGTCGTTGGACCAGGACGAGGTCACGGCGCAAATCCAACAGGTGCTCAGCGACTGGCAAGCGCAGGGGCTGACGCTGTCCGGGGTGGAAATTGACCACGATGCGGGTAACGCTCGGTTGCCGAGCTATCGAGCTTTTCTGGCACACCTGCGGGGCGTTTTACCGGCGACTTTGTCGCTAAGTATTACGGCGTTACCGGCGTGGCTGGACAGTCCCGAGTTGCCGGCTCTTCTATCGACTGTCGATAGCAGCGTGTTGCAGGTGCATGCGGTGAGCGATCCACGGCGCGGGCTGTTCGACCCGGATCAGGCGCGACAGTGGGCCAGAAACTGGAGTCGGCTCACGACGAAGCCTTTCTATCTGGCGCTGCCGGCCTATGGTGTGGCGCTGTTGCCAAGCGCCCGTGGTGCACCGGTTGTGGAAAGCGAGGTGCCAGTGGGGCGGGGCGGCGAGCRCCGGGAACTGCTGGCTGATCCGCGGCAACTGAGCTCACTCGCTGCTGAATTGCGCGCCGATCCACCGGCTCATCTGGCCGGCTTGATCTGGTTTCGCCTGCCGCTGGCGGGCGACCGCCGGGCCTGGAGCCTGACAACGCTGGGCGCGGTGGCTCGCGGTGACACGCTCGACAGTCGCTTGAGTGTGAAACTTAGTGCGCAAGACGGCCTCTATGACATCAGCCTCAGCAACCAGGGCAACCTCGACACTGCTTGGCCCGAACGCGTGACCCTGACCGTACAGGGCTGTGATGGCGTCGATGCGCTGGCCGGTTATGCGTTGCAACAGAGCCCGGATCTGCTTACCTTCACCCGCCTTAGCGACGGCCGAATAGCCGCCGGTGGACAGCGAGCGGTCGGTTGGGCGCGCTGCACAAAAATTGATCAAGGAGGCTCGAATGTTCACCCGTAACTGGCCCCGCCATCTGCTCTGTTTGAGCCTCAGCTTGCCGCTGGGTTCGGCGCTGGCCTGCGGCCCGGACTTCCCGATGCGCTTGCTGGACAATCGTGGACAGTCACTGGCGGAGCTGCCCGAAGGCAACTTCCAGTTTGAGATCAACCGTCTCGGCCATGCGATCGCGGGGCTAATGAATGTCGCGCAGTCGCCCAACGGCATGCAGGCGGCTGATTACGTAGAACAGCGAGACACCGCCGAGCAGGCCGGACTGACGGCGGAAGAGCAAGCGCTGGTGAAACAACTGCGCAGCCTGACGGATGCGCATCAAGTCGAAGCGCAGGGCGCGAGCCTGCCGGCCGAGCTCAAGCTGTATCTGGCGGGCGCTGCGGCGTTCAATGCGGGCGATCATGGATTGGCCGCGGAATACTTCCGGAAAGTGTTGGCATTACCGACCGATCAACGCGCCTTGCGCAGCACCTGGGCGGCGTACTCGCTGGGCCGGGCGCTGTTTGCCATGAGCGCCGAGGCGGACGCGTCGCCCGATCTGCTGGCGCAGGCGCGCAAGGCGTTCGAGCAGACCCGTCAGCTGAGCATCGACGGCTTCAGCGACACATTGGAACTGGGTGTCGCCAGCCTCGGCGAAGAAGCTCGCGTGGCCCGCACCGTCGGCGACTGGGACAGCGCCATCGAACTCTACGCCGCGCAAAACCTCCACGGTTCAGTAGTCGGTTACACCTCGTTGAAGCTGTTGATGGCCGATCTGCTGGCCATGCCGGACGATCAACTGAGCGCGCTGCTCAAGGATAAGCCGGTGCAACAACTGGCGACCGCGTCCTTGATCAGTCGCCTGGGCTGGTCATTCGGTGAACAACCAGCGAACGAATTGAAACTGATCAAACTGCTGCAAAGCAGCACGCGCGGCAGCCTGGATAACGCGGATCGATTGGCCGCGATGAACTATCAACAAGGCGATTACGCCAGCGCCAAGGCCTTCCTTGAACACGCCGGCGACGGCGGCCTGGCGTGGTGGTTGCGGGCGAAACTGGCATTGCGCGATGGCGATAAAAACGCAGCGGCTGCGGCGTATGCCAAAGCGGCTCAGGCGTTCCCGCAGAATGAATCCTGGGGTTTTCGCCGCACGCCGGACTACGACTACGAGACGCTTCAGCCCAAGTGTCGGGTCGAAGGTGAAAGTGCGATTCTTGCGCTGCAACGCGGGGATTATCTGCAAGCATTCGATCAGCTGTATCGCAGCCAGAGTATTTATTGGCTCGATGCCGCGACCGTGGCCGAACGGGTGCTCACTGTCGATGAACTCAAGCATTACGTCGACATGCAGGTGCCCGCGCCACCGCCGTTGAGCCAGCAGGATCGCGACAACTACGTACCGCTTCCGGTGGCAGCCAAATTGCGCAATCTGCTCGGCCGCCGATTGCTGCGCGAAGAGCGCTACGACGAAGCGCTGGCGTACTTCGAGAATGTCGATCTACAGAAAAAAGCCCGGCTGTATGGGCAACAGCGTCAGCTGGCGGACGCCGCGTGGTGGCCGACCAAGCGCGCTGGCGCTCTGTTCAATGCCGCCTGGACAGCGCGCGAGTGGGGGATGGACATTCTCGGCTACGAAATGGCTCCCGACTACGCCACGTTTGGCGGCAATTACAGCCTCGAAATCACTGAGCTGAAAGTCGGACCATTAGTCGCCGAAGGTGAAGTTCAGCGTCAGCAAGCCAGTGCCGCCAAACCCGATGAGCGCTATCACTATCGCTTTGTCGCAACGGCATTGGCCAGTCGCGCCGCCGATAACTTGCCGCACACCAGCCAGGCCTTTGCCGCGGTGCTGTGTGCGGCGGCGGGCTGGAACAGTAGCCTTGAAGAGCAAAGAGCCCTGTACCAACGCTATGTGAAGGAAGGACCTTATGTGGATTGGGCGGTGAATTTCGGTTTCCAATGCCCTTATCCCGATTTCGAAAATGCCAGCAAACGTTATGTGACTCAGGCAACTGACGCGACGCGTGCGGTGCTGCGGCCCTACAAGTGGCCGCTGCAGATTGGCGGTGTCATCGGCGTAACGGCAGTGGCGTTGCTGTTGATCAATCGTCGCCGCCGACGGGCGAAGTAAGGCTTATGCCTGTTGCACAAAGGTCAGCCGCACCGCGAAGCCGATCAACAGGCTGCCAAACAGCCATTGCTGGAGCCGCTGGGCTGAAGGACTGCGTTGCAGCCAACGTCCCAGCGCCGCGCCGACCAGTGCGTAAGCGCTGTCGAAGATCAAGCCGACACCGACCAGCACCATGCCGAGGATCGCGAACTGCGTGAGCACTGATCCTGCTTGTGGATCGATGAACTGTGGCAGCAGCACCGAACAGAACAGCAACGCCTTGGGATTGAGCAGATTGGTGAGCAAGCCGCGCTGGATAGCTTGCGACCAGCGCGGTTTCGCTGCGGTGGCGTCAGTGCCGTTCAGGTTCGGCAGCATCGTGGTGCGCAGGCATTGAATACCAATCCACAGCAGGTACGCGGCCCCGGCCAGACGCACCGCATCGAAGGTCCACGGCGCGGCTCTGAACAACGCCGCCAACCCCAGCGCGGCCAACGCCACATGACAACCCCGGGCAATGCCCAGGCCTATCGCGGTTTCCAATGCCGCCGCTTTACCTTGACGGGCGCCGGTTTGCAGCAGCAGGATCATGTCCGGTCCGGGCAACAAATACACCACCGCCAATGCCATGAAAAACAGCCAGAGTCCTGCCATGTTTTGCGCCCCTTTCGTTGTCGATTCGGTAGGGCCAGTCTAGGGCGCAAGGGCAGGGCAGGTGCTTGCGTAGTCAGCTTCTAAAGCAGGTGAAATTGGCATAATCTGCCGCTTGAAGATGACCACACCATCAGGATCTGCCAAGCCATGAAACTGGACGCCTACGACCGCAAGATCCTCGCGGCCCTGCAACGGGACGGTCGGCTGAGCAATGTGCAGTTGGCCGAAGAAATCGGCTTGTCCGCCTCGCCCTGTTTGCGTCGGGTGCGGATGCTGGAGGAGGCCGGGGTGATTCGCGGCTATCAGGCCAATCTGGATCGCGACGAGGTGGGGCTTGGGCTGACAGTGTTTGTCGGGGTCAAAGTCGAACGCCACAACGACGAGCAAGCCGAAGCCTTTCGCGTGGCCGTGACGGCACTGCCGGAAGTGATTTCGGCGTTTCTGGTGTCCGGGGAGTCGGATTTTCTACTGCAAGTGGTGGTGCCGGATTTGCGCGGGTATGACCGCTTTCTTACCGAGCGGCTGCTGAAATTGCCGGGTGTGAGCGATATTCGCAGTAACTTTGCGATTCATACGGTGAAGACGCCGGGGGCGTTGCCGTTGGGGCATCTGCCGCTTTAGACCGAGTCGACCCCTTCGCGRGCAAGCCCGCTCCCACATTGATTTTGTGAACGCCACAAATAAAATGTGGGAGCGGGCTTGCTCGCGAAGGGGTCGACTCGGTCTAAAGCGGCAGATGCCCCAACGGCAACGCCCCCGGCGTCTTCACCGTATGAATCGCAAAGTTACTGCGAATATCGC
>NZ_JBFUKU010000129.1:0-15164 GCF_056400685.1 Pseudomonas sp. P5_A12
CTGCTACGCAGCCGGACGCAGGCTGCGCCAGCTGCTACAAGTGTGCTTCAGATAGCGTGGCCCAACGCGGCATAGCATTCCTCAACCGACCGCCGTTGAGTCTCGGCATACAGCCCCAACTCATCAATCGTCGATCGCCCCAGCGCCAGCTCAAACGCCTGCTGGTTCGAATGCACGCCATAGTGGGTTTGCGCCGCGTCCCCCAGGTTCGACTGGAAAATCCCCGCTGCGCTCACCGGCAGAAAATCCTCATACACCAACGGTTCAACCCGCAGATAGCCACCGTCGAGCAAGTCCTCCAGCGACAACGATTCCAACGCATCTGCCGCTTGGCCTTTTTCCGTCACGAAGTAGCGGAAATACGCCAGTTCCTGTCGGCGCATGCCTTCGTACGTGTCAGGAAATTCGCCAAAGTGCTGCGCCATCAGCGCGTTGTAGCGTGCGGCATTGGCTTCGTTGGGGAAGTCTTTCAACTCGTCCCGTGCGGCATTGAGCAAACGGTCATACAGCGCCCGCCCTTTAGGCGTCAGCGCGGCGCCACGTTGCTCGATTTCACCAAAGCGCGCGCTGTGACTGCCTTGGGTTTGAGCTTGATCGGTGAAGGCAACCGGCTCGTCCAGCGCCTTGAAACTGGTCTGGCGCAACAGAATCGGGCACTGACGGCGGGGCGGGCCTTCGATCACCGCTTTGGGGGTGATGCCATGGGCCGGCATCTGCGCCTGTACGATGTCGATGTCCAGTGTGCGCGGCGTCAGGTGGTTGATGTGCGGGCCTTTGAAGGCTACGACGTCGGCGATCAGGYGATGCTGGGTGCTGAGTTTCTGGTATTGCTCGGCGGTAACGGTGGCGCTGTGGTGCCAGCGGAAGGTTTCCAGCGCCTGTTCGACGAAGTGCTGCKCCTCGTCTTCAGTAAGGCCGCCCTCGGTTTCAGCACGCTCGATCAGGGTCAGCGCTGCCGGGGTAAAGATCTGGCGTTTATCCAGCACCGACTGCGCGAACGCGCGCAGTTCCAGGTCTTCGATCAGTTCCAGGCGCAGCAGGGAGGTGAACACGCGAAACGGGCTGACTTGCAACGCCGCTTCGTGCACCGCGCGAAACGCCGTGGAATGCACCGGCACGCCGGCCGGGGTCAGGTCGTAATACCCCACCGGTTGCATGCCCATCACCGCGAACAAACGGGCGAGGGTGGCCAGTTCTGTGGCGGTGCCGACGCGGATGGCGCCGTGACGTTCAAGGTCCAGGCGCTCGATTTCGCCCGTGCTGTTCAACTGACGGGCGATCTGCGGGTCGTTGTCCAGCACGTATTGGTTGGTTTGCTCCACCAACTCCATCAGCGCGCCGTACAACGGCACTTCTTCGCGGTACATGTCGGACATCGCTTTGGAGAAGCGTTGGCGGATCAGGTCAGGGCTGACGAAGCGTGGCTGGCTCATGAAAAAAATTCCTGGCGCGGTGACGTAAAGGATGTGCGAAAAGATCGCAGCCTTCTGCGCCGCCGACAAACGAAGAATCTTACGAACTTCATTCTGCCAAGGACTGCTTCGCAGTCGGACCTGTAGCCCTGTAGCAGCTGACGAGCAGCGCGAGGCTGCGTCCGGCGGCGCAGCCGTCGTGAAATCAGGCATTGCGGTTTTTCAGTTGAACCGCGTTCTCAGGGTTTACGACGGCTGCGCCGCCGGACGCAGCCTCGCCGGGGCTCGACAGCTGCTACAAAACCCCTCAACCAGCTCTGATTCACTACCCTCCCCGTAGCAGCTGACGAGCARCGCGAGGCTGCGTCTGGGATYTGCCTGACAAAACGCGATTGCCCGGTGAGGTTCAAGACGGTATCTACAGGGCGGTTGTTACAGGTGGGAGCGGCTTTCCGTGCGCAGCGATCCCAGGAACTCCCGATACAGTCGTGCGGTATTGGCGGGCTGTTCGACCATCGGCATGTGGCCACTGTGATCCCAGATATGCACCCGCAGATCGACGATGCCTTTGCTCCAGACCGCCACGCTGCTGACGTCGATCAAACGGTCCTTGTGCCCCCACAGCAACAGTGCCGGACACTTGATGTCGGCCAACTTCGGCTCCATCGGCGGGCTGGCGCGAAAGTCGTTGAAGATTTCTTCCAGTTCATCGCGGCTGTGTGCATAGCGGTGGGCAATGGCGTCCAGCACCACGCGGGGCACCCACGGTGGTTCGGCCATGGTCATGGCGTAGAAGTATTGAAACTCTTCCCGCGAATGAATCAGAAACGGGTTGTGACCCTTGGCCAAATGCCGCTCCAGATCACTGGCCTCGGGCGCGGTGACCCCGGCCGGGTCGATCAGCGCCACGGAAGCAATTCGATCCGGATACGTGGCCGCCAGCCACGCCGCGATGTAACCGCCCATTGAGTTGCCGATCACATGCACCTTCTCGACCCCGCAGACATCCAGCAACTGGATCATGCGCTTGGCTTGCAGCGGGATGTCATAGCCGCCGCCGGCCTTGAAGCCGGTTTCGCCATGCCCGGCAATGTCCGGAATGATCACCCGATAATTGCCGACAAAGTGCCGGGCAAATCGCAGCCACAGATTTTTGTCGGCGCTGTAGCCGTGCAGCATCAGCACGCTGCTGGACGCCTCATACGGCCCGCCTTGCCAGGTCGAGACGGTCATCTCGTTAATGGGCACGACGATTTTGTGCAGCCGATACAGCTTGGCTTCAATGGCCATGCTCAAGTCATACAGCCAATAACCGATGGCTGGATAGTTCAACCAGCTCCAGGCCACGACAACCGCGATGATGACAACGAATAGAAGCATCGTATGACTTCCTTTTACGTGATCAGGACAGGATGTGGTCGGCGGGTTTCAAGGCCCGGGTCAATCGGTGATAACTGAAACTGAACCCCGGAAACATGGCAATCACATGACCGCTCTTGCTTTGGTACCAACTGTGGCACCCTCCGGACTTCCATACGGTGCGCTCCATCTCACGGTGGATCATTTCAGTGTAGGTACGTTCCGCTTCGGCGCGAACTTCAATGCTGCGTAAACCCTGTGCTTTTAACGTACGGATACAGTCGAGGATGTAATTCATCTGCGACTCGATGATGAACAGCGCCGAGGTGTGGCCAATGCCGGTGTTGGGGCCGGTGACGATGAACAGGTTCGGGAAGTCCGGCAGGCTGGTACCCAGATAGGCCCGGGGATACTGCGCCCAGACGTCTTTGAGTTGCGTGCCGTGCTTGCCGGTGACCGGGTAGGAAATCACCCCGTCGGTGGCGTCGTAACCGGTGGACCAGACAATCAGGTCGAGGTCGATGTGCTGGCCGTCCTGGGTAACGATGCCGGTTTCATCGATAGACGCAATGCCTTGCTCGCGGCTGTGCAGGGTGACGTTGCTGCGGCCGAGCGTCGGGTACAGGGTGCTGGAGACAATCACCCGCTTGCAGCCGATGGTGAAGTCCGGCGTCAGTTTTTTGCGTAATTCGGGGTCTGGCACCTGACGCTTGAGGAAGCGCAGGGCGTGTTGCTGGACCATGTGGACGGCCGGTTTCGAGTATTTGAAGGCAATCACCCGGGTTTCAAACTGCCAGTAGATCATCCAGCGCAGCAGTTTGTAGGCCGGTTTCAGGCCCAGCAGCCAACGCTGAAACGGCCCAAATGCGCGGTCGGCCCTTGGCAGTACCCAGTGCGGCGTGCGTTGAAAAACATGCAAGTGCTCGACGTCCGGAGCAATCGCCGGGATGACCTGCGCGGCGCTGGCACCACTGCCGATGATGGCCACGCGTTTTTGCCGGTAGTCGTAGGAATGGTCCCAGTTGTTGGTGTGAAAAGTCTTACCCTGAAAGCGCTCCATACCCTCGAAGTGCGGGACGACCGGTTGGCTCAATGGCCCCGTCGCATTAATCAGAAACTGCGCGTAATACGTGCCTTTGGCGGCGGTGTGCACGGCCCAGCGTTTGCTGGCGTCATCCCATTCGATCCGTTCGACATTGGCCTCCAGTTCGACCTTGTCCCGCAGGCCGAAGTGTTCCACCACGTACTGGGTGTAGCGGTGCAGTTCCGCCTGTTCGGCGAACATTTGCGTCCAGCGATAGGGCGCAAAGGACAGCGAATACAGGGGCGAGGGCACATCCACCGCCGCGCCGGGGTAGGTGTTCTGGCACCAGGTGCCGCCGAAAAAGTCCCGTCGTTCCAGCAGGCGAAAATCGTCGATGCCCGCCTTGAGCAAATTGATCGCCGCGCACTGACCGCCAAAACCACTGCCGATGATCAACACTTGAAAGGTTTGCATGGGCCTCCTTTTTATCATTGTTTATTGAACCCTCCCTTCATGTATAGCCAAACATTGTCGACTCGCGTGGTGGCAATACCCTGGTATTCAGCCCGCTCGCCGGTGATGGCTATTTAACGTCACCCTGATAGACTCTCAACGCACCTGCAACCCCGGTGTTATCAGGTTTCGTTCAGTGGCGCAGAGGCCCTATGGTAAATTCGGGAGGAAAAGGACTTTCATTGGCCAGGAGGCTCTACGCATCGCGAACCTTGGGCCTGGCCTTGGGCTTGTTGTGCGTGGGCGCGGCGATGTACCCACTCGACCCGGCACCGTGGGTGTGGGGGCTGATGGTGTTCAACGGCGTGCTTTGGCCGCACGTTGCCCATCAGTGGGCGCAACGGGCCAAGGTGCCGACTCACTCCGAGCATCGCAATATTCTGGTCGACGCCTTTCTTGGTGGTTTCTGGGTGGCGGCCATTCAGTTCAATCCGCTGCCCAGCGTTGCAACGCTGTCGATGATGGCGATGCACAATGTCGCCATCGGCGGTTTGCGTTTTCTGTTAGTAGGCTTTGTCGCGCAGATTCTCGGGATGGTGGTTGGAGGGTTGGTGTTTACCCCGGCCTTCATCCCGTCGACGACACCGTTGCAAATGCTCGCCTGCATGCCCTTATTGATTGTGTATCCCTTGTCGTTGGGCTGGCTCTGCTTTCGTCAGGCCACTACCCTTGGCCGACAAAAGTGCGAGTTGCTGGCGCTGAGCCGCACCGACAGCCTGACCGGCCTGTTGAACCATGGCGCCTGGAAGGACCAACTGGATGTCGAATTCCAGCGTTGCCAACGTGAGCAGGGCGGGGCGATTGCACTGATCGACATCGACCATTTTAAAACCATCAATGACACCTACGGCCACGTCGCCGGGGACATCGTGTTGCGCCAGCTGAGCAAAGTGCTCAAGCAGAACCTGCGCGCCACTGATATTGCCGGGCGTTATGGCGGCGACGAGTTCTGCGTGATCCTGCCCGACGTGCCATTGAACGGCGCCGCCGCGACGATGGACGCCTTGCGCGACCGTTTTGCCACGCTGGGTTACGAGCAGAGTCCGGGGTTGAAGGTCAGCTTGAGCATTGGTCTGGCGGCGTTTGACCCGACGCATACTGACGCAACCGTGTGGCTCAACGATGCGGATCAGGCGTTGTATGAAGCCAAAACCACGGGGCGCAATCGGGTGATTTGCCGCATTAATGGCAATCCCAATCACGAACTGCTCGACTCGGTCTGATCCAGCACCGCCAATCCCCCTGTGGGAACGATGTGATCGTTCCCACGCTCCGCGTGGGAATGCCTCAACGGACGCTCCGCGTTCGGCTTGAGAGGGACGCGGAGCGTCCCGGGCTGCGTTACCACGCAGAGCGTGGGAACGATCATCATGAGGCGCACAACTTTCCAAGACGTTTCCTACAACGTACCCTGTTGCCGCGTTTCGGTATCGACCCCTATAGTTCGGGCTCGCGGAAAACTCTGCGAACGACCTTGGTCGGTCGGTCACATCAAACGCATCAGTGCCATTGCTCAGACCTTTTATGTCTGAGCATCGTGTTATGGCAGCTGTGCGCGGGACACCCTAGGGTGTGCCGGGTTTGGGTGTGCCGGTCGGCCAACCCGCACACAGCTGCCACCTAATTCGCTTGGCCGCGAACGGTGGATGCTCTATTTGGAGTTACACCTATGCACGACCAAGTTATGCCCCGTTACCTCCCCATCGACACCTACGACGCCGAAAATCCGGTGCTCTTCATCAATACCCACAAAGAACTCAGCGACCTCGCAGCCTGCGCGGCGCATCGCTTCACGGTGGTTCGTGATCTGACGGACACCTTGTCCAGCCTGGGCCTCAAAGGGATTTCAGACTGTGATCTGACCCGTGTCACCGGGGCAGTGCATCTGCTGATGCGTGAAGGGTGCGCGATACTGGATGTGATCCGGGCGCGGGCGTTGCAGCGGGAGGAGGGGTTCAAGGCTGCAATCTAGCGGTGTTGCAACCGGCCCCTTCGCGGGCAAACCACGCTCCCACGGTTGAAACGCATTCCCCTGTGGGAGCGTGGCTTGCCCGCGATGACGTCAGCCCAGGCAATACAGCTAAACCGGCTAAACCATCACTCCTTCACACGCATGAACTCTTGCGCCCAGCGAATGTAATCCTCAGGCTGCGTATAGGTATGCGTCAGTTCCGTAGCGCTCAAGTCCGAGGCCTGGGTAAAGATCTGCCGCTGCTCGCGCAAGCTGTCGTACGTCGCCTTGATCGCCGCGAAGTAAGCACCATGACCGTCAATGGTCACTCGCACGCCCAGCTCGGCCAGGCGTTTGTCGTCGCGCAGCGCCGGGTTGCCATAGGTGACCAGCATCAGCGGCACGCTCAGGTGTTCGGCGATTTTTTCCAGTTGGTCGAAGTCCTGCACGCCCACCATGCAGATCCCGTCTGCGCCGGCGGCCTGGTATTGCTGGGTGCGGTTGATGATTTCCTGGATGGGCAGGATGCCGGCGTTGGTGCGGGCGATGATCGCCATTTCCGAATCCACCCGGGCTTCCAGCGCTGCGCGGATCTTGCCGACGCCTTCCGCGACACCGATCAGGTCAGTGGATTTACGGCCGAATTGCGCGGGCAGCAAGGTGTCTTCGATGGTCAGTGCGGCGATGCCGGCGCGTTCGAGTTCGACAATGGTGCGCATCACGTTGAGCGCGTTGCCGTAGCCATGGTCGGCGTCGGCGATGACCGGCAATTGCGCGACACGGCCGATGCGTGTCGCCTGTTCGGCGAACTCGCTGAGGGTGATCAACGCAAAGTCGGGAGCGCCCAGCACCTGCAACGATGCGACGGAACCGCCCAGAATCCCCACTTCAAAACCCAGGTCAGCGGCAATGCGGGCCGACATCGGGTCGAAGACCGAAGCCGTGTGGTAGCAGGTGTTGGAAGCGAACAGTTCGCGAAAGTTACGGCGCAAATCTTGATGGGAAAGCCTGGACATACGAGTTCCACCACTGCAATGGGAATGGAAGGGCTTGAGCAAAAGTGTCAACGCCGAAGGAACAAAAGGCTATCACGTGGACAAGGTGAAGATGATGACGAATTAACAATGCCATTAACTCGAATCCTCGGCGTAACGCTAACCCATGTAGATACCGTCTTGAACCTCACCGGGCAATCGCGTTTTGTCAGGCAAATCCCAGACGCAGCCTCGCGTTGCTCGACAGCTGCTACGGGGAGGGTAGTGAGTCAGAGCTGGTTGAGGGGATTTGTAGCAGCTGCCGAAGGTTCGGGCCGCGTTCGGACGTCCGAGTGCGCAGCATTCGCCATCGGGCGATTACGCCGCCACAGTCTGCCGCTGTTGATTGAGCAAAGGCACTGCGCGCACCGAGTTGCCGGGTTGCAATTGCAGGCGTTTGGCAGTGAGGCGGTCGACCACCAGGCTATTGCCGACCATTCGCGCCTGGGCTGCGGTAATGCGGCAGTTTTCCAGGCGGCGGTTATAGATCAGCCACACCGGGGCCTGCTCGTCAGGTGTGCCGATGGCCAATACCAGCGCCTGACTGTCGCGCACGGTGCGGATTTTGGACACGGGAGCCTCAATCACCGGCCCGGCGTCGAAAATATCAATGTAGCMCTTGTGGGCAAACCCCTCGGCATTGAGGATCTTCATGGCCGGTTCAGTGTTCGGGTGAGCTTTGCCAATCACGGCCTGGGCCTGTTCAGTCAGCAGGCAGGTGTAGAGCGGTTGGCGCGGCATCAGTTCGGCGATGAATGATTTGCTGCCCAGCCCCGACAGGTGATCGGCATAACTGAACTCCATCTTGAAGAAGTGCCGGCCCAGGCTGTCCCAGAACGGTGAACAACCCTGCTCGTCGGCACTGCCCCGCAGTTCGGCGATGAGCTTGTCGCCGAACAGTTGCGGGAACTCGGCGACGAACAGCAGGCGCGCCAGCGACAGTAAGCGACCATTTGTACCCTGGCGTTGATCGTGTCGCAGAAACAGCGAGCAGAGTTGCGATTGGCCGGTCATTTCGTTGTTCAGGAACAAGGTCGGAATCTGCCGCTCGATCCCCAGGTCCGGCGAAGCGCTGACGGTCAGCCCGACCCGATAGTTGTACCAGGGGTCGCGCAGGCCTACGGCGCCGGCCAATGCACTGATGCCGACCACATGCTGATCGTCATCCYCCAGCACAAACAGGTAATCGGCATCCGCACGCTCGACCTGTTCGGCGAACGTCCGCTGGGCCCAGCGCACCCGGTGCGCCAGGCGTTCCTCATTGGCCGGCAGGGTGGTGAACCCGGGGCCGGCTTGTTGCACCAGGTCCATCAAGGCGGGCAGGTCGGTGACGCTAACCGGGCGGACAATCATGATGCTGCTCCTTGTTCGCACCTGTTCGGGCGCTGTCGTTGGGCGCGGGGCCAGGTGGTACTCACAGGGCGATCAGCCGGATCGGGCTGCCATCGGTCACGTTCAGGGCGATGCACATGTCGGCGCTCAACCCCACCGGCTGACCGGCTTGGTAATCCAGCTCGGCGACGATGGCGCGATAACCCCTGAGTGYGTCATTGCTGACCAGGTAGCGACCGCGCGCATCGATGGACGAACCGGTCTGCACCGTGCCAGTCACGCTTTGGGCGATGGAGAGCACGTTCGAGGTGCGTGCATACAGGGTCGGGCCACCGTCGAACAGGTCGATGTAGCTGTTGGTTTCAAACCCTTCACGCTCAAGAATATCGAAGGCCTCCTGGCCTTCGGGGTGAATTCGGCCGATGCACTCCTGCGCTGCCTGCGGCAGCATCGGCACGTAGATCGGGTACTGCGGCATCAGTTCGGCGAGGAAGGTCCGGGCTTGTAGGCCGCACAATCGTTCGGCCTCGGCATAAGGCAGGTCGAAAAAGTGTTTACCCAGCGCATCCCAGAACGGCGATTGCCCGTCATCGCTGCTGTAACCGACGATTTCGGTGATCACCGCTTCGGCAAATCGCTGCGAATGGGCGGCGATGAACAGCAGCCGTGCCCGTGACAGCAACTGCGAAAATGCGCTGCGCACCAGCGGGGCATCGATGTGAAAGCCGCGCAGCAAGGTGTGACCGTTGAGGTCCTGGCATAACGACAGTGCCGGGACACCATGCTCGATGTTCAGCTCCCGGGAGGTGCTGGTGAAGTGGCGGTTGCGCAAGCTGTAGAACGGCTCGTTGAAACCGGCGGTGGCGAGGATTTCCGAGCACCCGACCAGGCGCCGGGCCGTCAGGTCCTCAAGCACGAAGAAGTAGTTCTCCGGGCCATGTTCCTCAACGTCTTTTTCGAATGAGGCGCAGGAATCGACAATTCTGCTGCGCAAGCGCTCGGTGTCGTCCGGCAACGACGTGACGCCTAGCAGGCTGTCGCGTGCCAGTTGTTGTAGCTGGGGCAGGTCGGTTAATTCGACTGGGCGTAAGACCAGCATGGCTACACTCCTGTATTAAAGGGCTCGGTGTAGTGCACCGAACCTGACTATCACTGTCGGGTTCCACGCGTGAAAGCAGCGACCGCCTGATTTGTTGTCAGACGCCGCCMTTTTTCTTGTCAGCCATTGCTCGGGTCGGACAGCTCTGTGCTGGCGCCCGGTTTTTTGAGGAAAAACAGATACACCAGCCCCAAGGCAATCCAGATCAGGCCCAGTTTCTGTGCATCAACCCCCATGTTGTACATGATTGCCGCAACGATGATAAAGCCAACCGACGGGCAGACCAGATGCCTGATCAGCTGGTCGGACTGCTGCCGACGCCAGTAGTAGTTAATAACTGTCAGGTGCAGCAACATGAAGCCGCTCAACGCGCCGAAGTTCACCAACGACGTGAGGGTGTCCACCGAATTGATGAACAGGTAGCAGATCACCAGCGACAGCACCGCCACCAGGTAAATGCTCAGGTACGGGGTGTTGTGTTTGGGGTGAACCCTGGCGAGCACTTTTGGCAGTTTTCCGTCCCGAGCCATGCCGAACAACAGGCGCGATACCGCCGCTTGCGAAGTGATCGCCACCGCCACTCCCCAGGCCAGGGCCGTGGCCACGGCGGTCAGGGTTGCCAGCCAACTGCCGGCGGCGATGTCGGCGATTTCATAGAACGCGGTGTCGGCGGATTTGAACCCCATACCCGCGGCGAGATCCGTGGCAATCCAGGTCTGCGCGACAAAAATAGTGCCCATCACCAGCAGGGTGATCAACGCAGCCTTGCCGACGCTGCGGCCCGGGTCGTCTTTGATTTCTTCGGCGAGGGTGGAAATCGCGTCGAACCCCAGGAACGACAGCACGGCAATCGACACCGCTTGCATCAGCAGGGCGAAATTAAAAGTCACGGGGTTGTACAGCGGCGCCAGCGTCAGCTGACCGTTACCGCCGCCGTTGTGCAGTGCGCTCCAGGCGTAGAACAGGAAGATCCCCAGCACCACCAGTTGCGCCAGCAGAAACACGATATTCATGCGTGCGGTGAAGGTAATGCCCCGCAGGTTCACAAAGGTCGCGCTAACCAAAAACGCGAGGATGAAACCGACTTTCGGGATGTCCGGGTAAAGGTGATTCAGCGCCATCGCGGCATACACGTAGAGCAGCGGTGGAATCAGCAGGTAATCGAGCAGCATCAGCCAGCCGGCGATAAACCCGACATGGGGGTTGAGACCCCGTTGTGCGTAGGAATACACCGAGCCGGCAATCGGAAACGCCCGGGCCATGCTGCCGTAACTGAGGGCCGTGAACAGCATCGCAAGCATGCCGATGAGGTAGGCCAGCGGCACCATGCCCGGTGCCTCGGCATTGACATAGCCGTACACGCCAAAGGGCGCGATGGGGATCATGAAGATCATCCCGTACACCACCAGATCGGTCAGTGTCAGGCTGCGTTTCAATTCTTGCTTGTAGCCAAATTTCTCAATTTCCATGAGACCCTTCTCCTTGGAGTTAAGCAGCGGTGGCTGCCAGTTTGAAACTGTCGGGTTACAACAACGGTGCCAGGTAGTCGGTCCAGCGACTGACGTTTTCAGGCGTGCGCAACAAGTCGTTGCGCACCTCGATCAGCACCGCCTCCAGTCCGCGTGCGTCGCCGTGTACGGGCACGGTCATGTCGCCCAGTGGGTTGATCTTGTACGGTTCATTGGCGGCGACCTTCAACGGGTGCCGGCTCAAGCCAGCGATCAATCGTTGGGCATAATCCTTGGCTTCGGCAAACAGCACACCGGCTTCCAGTGCACGGGGTTGGCCATGGTAAACCGGGGTGAAGCTGTGAATGCCGACCAGCCGCACCGGTCGGCCTTGGGCGAGACGTTCATCGATCAAGGTCTGCAGCCGCGAATGAAACGGCTTGAACAGGCATTGCCGGCGGTACTCGCGAGTGGCCTCGTCAATATCCCGATTACCCGGAATCGGATAAATCTCACTCTGCGAGGGAATGCTGTCCGCGGCGTGCAGCGGGCGGTTGAGGTCTATCAGCAATCGCGAGTAATTGGCCGMCAGCAACGTCGCACCCAGCGCATTGGACAAACCCTGCGCCAGCGCCAGGGCGCCGATATCCCAGGCAATATGCTCGCGAGCGGCTTCGGGGCCAAGGCCCAGGTTATTGAGTGTGGCCGGGATAAAGCGGCTGGCGTGCTCGCACACCAGAATCAGCGGGTGCTCGCTGGTTTCGCGGCTCAAGGTGAAGGTCGGCTCGGTGAACAGCCCGAGTTCAGGAGATTCAGTACAGGCGCGCATAGTGCTCACAGAGTTCGGCGGGCGACAGCTGTTCCGTCAGCGTCAGCTCCTCGGATTTAAGGGCGAAGTAGGTGTCCAGTAATGCATTGGGCAAGGCTTCGATCAGCGCTTCACTTTGGCGCAAGCTGTCCAGCGCCTCGGCCAGGGACGCGGGCAGGGCGACGATGCCGCGGGCCTGGCGTTGTTCTTCGTTGAGGGCGTCGGGGACTTCATCGGTGATCGCGTTCAAGGCCAGGCGCTGCTCGATGCCCAGTCGCCCGGCGATCAGCAGCGCCGCCATCGCCAGGTGTGGCGAGGCCGTAGCGTCCAGGGCGCGAAATTCCACGTTGTATTGCGCCGCCACCGATTTGCCGCCCAGGCTTACGGTCGGGCAAATCCGCAGCGCCGCTTCACGGTTGCGTTGACCAAGGCAGGCGTAGGACGCACTCCAGTGATGCGGCTGCAATCGTTCGTAGGACACCGGCGTCGGCGCGGTAAAAGCACACAGTGCCGGCAAGTAATGCAGGATGCCGGCGGCCCAGTGCTGGCCGAGGGTCGACAGGCCAYTGGTGGTGCCCGCGTCGTACATCACCGGTTGAGCGGCCAGGTCCAGCAGGCTGACATGCAGGTGCACGCCATTGCACACCGCGTGCTCGGAGGTCTTGGGCGCGAAGCTCATGTCCAGGTTCATCTGCCGGGCGATTTCGCGGGTGATTTCCCGCACGTTCACCGCGCGATCTGCGGCGGCCACACCGAGGGCGGGACGACAGGTGATTTCGTATTGATGCTTGCCGTATTCAGGCAGGAACATCTCCGGTTCGACTCCGCCAGCGCGCAGGGCACTGAGCAACCAGCCGCCGAATTCGGCGCCTTGGCGCTGGGCCTCAAGGGAGAACGCGAGGTGTTCTGTCGTGCCGCTGTTGAGGTTGAATTCATGCTCAAACGCGGCATTGACCTGCAAGCCCAGTTCGGCYCGATAACGCTCGACTTCATGGCGCAACAGGGTGCGCGGGCAAGCGCCCCACGGGCGGCCATCGGTTTCGCGAAGGTCACCATGAATGAAATCCAGCGCCGGGGCCGTAGCATCCGGAYCGTTGTTGACCGTCACCCGGCTGCTCACGTCAGGAATCAGCCGCAAATCGCCATAAGCGCCCCACGGGTTGGTGGAGGCGATGATGTCTTGCGGCGTTAATGCGCTGTTGGCCGGGACCCAGCCGCAACCCGTTGCCAGGTAGTGTTCAAGTTCGTCCGTGGGAAACGAGCGACCGCGTGTCACACCAATCAGGTCGGTGGTGACCAGGGTGGTCATAGGCAGCGCTGACAGGCGTTCGCTCATGCCTGCATCTCCTGCAACCGGTCGAGAACGGTCTGGGTGTCGGTGATCCAGCAGTAACCTTTGATCGCATTCAGGCAGGCAAGATGGCGTTCCGGCGTGTAGGTCGCGCAGGCATCTTCCACCAGCGTCACCAGGTAGCCGCGGTCGGCGGCGTCACGCACGGCCATGTCTACGCATTGGTCGGTGACGATGCCGGCGATGACCAGATGCCGGGTCTCGAGGTTGCGTAGCACGTAGTCGATGTTGGTGGAGTTGAACGTCCCGGAGGAGGTCTTGGGCAGGACGATTTCGTTCTCTGTGGGTGTCAGGTCTTCGATGATTCGCGCTGACGGGCTGCCCTTGGGCACGTGCATGTCCGAGAGCTTGTGGTCCAGCGAGCGGTCGCGGCCATCGGCGGTGAGGCTTTCGATGATCGTGTGCAACACGTTTTGCCCGGCGCTGCGAAAGGCATTCAGCAACCGTCGTTGATTGGGCACCACCTGCCTGTGGGTGCGAGTCAGGAAGTATTCGGCGTCGGGCCCGTTGAGGTGCGGGTCGAACTGCGGTTCGAGCCAGGCGCGCTGCATGTCCACCAGCAACAACGCGGTGTGGTGGGCGGTAAACGGCAAGTCCCGGGGTGAGCGATGGGGGAGCGTAAACATCCTTATTTATCCTCCAGCAGGTGGGTGTCAAATTCGCCGCGCAGGGTGTCGATGCCTTCCAGGCGATCGGCGAGGTCAGGGCTGCGCAACGTCAGGCAGGCAATCAATGCCTCCACCTGGGCCAGCGCAGGCACCATAGTGTCGAAGGCCGACACCGATTCCACTGGCGCACTGATGATCAGGTCCGCCATCTCCCGCAGCGGTGAAGCATAGATGTCAGTGAACAAAACCACCCGGGCGTATCGGCTCTTGACGGCGCTGGTCAGACGCAAGGTCCGCGACTGGTAGCGGCGATAGTCGAACACCAGCACCACGTCTTGACGCTGCACGTCGAACACCCGGTCCGGCAGTTGGGCGTTGTCTTCCAGGGCAAAGCAGCCGGGTCGCAACAGGCGCAGGTGGTTGAGCAAATAGTGGGCAAGGAAACTGCTGAAACGCCCGCCAAAGCAATGCACCTGATGGCGGGTGTCGAGTAGCCACTCGACGAGGATCCGAATGTCTTCGGGCTGGGTCAGCGCATGGGTATCCACCAGCGCTCGATGGCTGCCTTCCAGATAGTGGCTCCAGGCATCACCTTTTTGCAGATGGGAGCGCGGTTGCAACTGGGCGCTGGGGGACCGCAAGCGGTGGTCCATGTCGCTGAGCAGGGCCTCCTGGAAATCGGCGTAACCGCTGAAACCGAGTTTCTTCACCAGCCGCACAATGGTGGGATCGCTGACACCGGCATGTTCGGCCAAACGTGACATCGGACCAAGTCCGTTGCGCGGGTAGTGGTCCAGCAAGGCACGTATGACTTTGCGTTCCGCTGGCGTCAATTCCAGGCCAGCATCGGTGATCAGGTCTCTGAGGGTGGGCATCCGGGCTCCTGCTGGATGGGGGTGTCGGTTTCATTTCATAAATTGCTAAAACAGTATTTGTGTAATGGACTCTACAAGTCTAGTGAATTTTTTCGTGTTTTTTTCGAGCCCCAAAACGGGGCGAAACCCGCGTGCTACGCGGGCTACACGGAAGTCGACAGCGCGTGTAGGACATCGCCCGTATCACTGTCGGACATTGCCGAATTTTATCGACCCGCTGTGCCGGTAACCCGTGTTTACCGATTAAAACGAAACGCCCTGAACCGGGCTTCTTGCGGCACAATTGGGCAACTTATTTGCGGCGTGTTGCCGTTTTTTGTTTCATTGACAGGGTGATGATCCGTGCAAGC
>NZ_JBFUKU010000130.1:0-15159 GCF_056400685.1 Pseudomonas sp. P5_A12
GCTCSTCAGCTGCTACAGGGTGGGTGGTGGGGATTTGTAGCAGCTGWCGAGCAACGCGAGGCTGCGTCTGCTTTCTACCTGAAAGAACTCAATTGCCGGGTTTGCGAAGGCTGCGCAGCGGTCRTCAATAGCCCTTCGACACAGGTCAGCGAAAATCCCGGCTGCGCACGCTGATGCCGTCGAGCAATGCACTCAGGTCGCTCAAGCGTCCGGCAATCAGGTGTCGAACTTCGCCTTCCTTTTCCCAGCGGCCATCGACCTTGAGCAATTGCGAGCCGACCAGCACCTGGCGTTGCCTTTCCGCCAAGTCGCGCCAGACCACCACGTTGACGTTGCCGAACTCGTCTTCCAGGGTGACGAAGGTCACGCCACTGGCGGTACTCGGCCGTTGCCGACCCGTCACCAGTCCCGCGACGCTGACCGGGCGCCCGTGTTCGACCGCCATCAGTTCTTGCGAACTGCGGCAGCGCCGGGCTCTCAGTTCACCGCGCAGTAACGCCAGGGGATGCGGGCCGAGGGTGGTGCCGACACTGGCGTAATCGGCTTGCAGGTCTTCGCCGACGGCGGGTTTGGGCAACGCCACGGCGTCCTCTTCCTGACGCGGCAGGCCGGCAAATAAACCGAGTTGCTTTTGCACCCCTGCCACCTCCCAGCGCGCCCGATGCCGGTCACAGGCCAACCCCCGCAGTGCACCGGCATCGGCCAGTTGCTCCTGGGCGCGGGCGTCGAGGCGCGCACGTTCGCCGAGGTCGGCGATGTCGACAAACACCCCACGCGCGCGCGCCGCTTCGATACGCCGGGCATCGTCTTCGCGAAAGCCCTTGATCATCCGCAACCCCATGCGAATCGCCGGTTGTGCGCCGGTCATCGGCTCCAGGCTGCAATCCCAGTCACTGGCGCGCACATCCACCGGACGAATCTGCAAATGATGCCGGCGCGCGTCCTGGAGAATCTGGTCCGGGCTGTAGAACCCCATCGGCCAGCTGTTGATCAGTGCACAAGCGAAGGCCGCCGGTTCGTGACATTTGAGCCAGCAACTGGCGTAGGTCAGCAAGGCGAAACTGGCGGCGTGGGACTCGGGAAACCCGTAGCTGCCAAAGCCTTTGATCTGCTCGAAGATCTGCGCGGCGAACTCGGCCGTGTAGCCGTTTTTCTTCATCCCGGCGGCCAGTCGATCCTTGTGCGGTTCCAGCCCGCCGTGGCGTTTCCAGGCCGCCATGGAACGGCGCAACTGATCGGCCTCGCCGGGGCTGTAGTCGGCGGCGACGATGGCGATCTGCATCACTTGCTCCTGGAACAGCGGCACGCCGAGGGTGCGTTTGAGCACCTCCCGCAACTCTTCGGAGGGATAACTTTCGAGTTCTTCCTTGTTTCGGCGGCGCAGATACGGATGGACCATGCCGCCCTGAATAGGGCCGGGGCGAACGATGGCCACCTCGATCACCAAATCATAAAACTTGCGCGGTTTGAGCCGGGGCAACATCGACATTTGTGCCCGGGATTCGATCTGGAACACACCAATGGTGTCGGCCCGGCCAATCATGTCGTAGGTGGCCGGGTCTTCGGACGGGATCGTCGCCAGGCTCAGGTCAAGGTTCCGGTGGCGACGCAGCAGATCGAAACAACGGCGGATCGCGCTGAGCATGCCCAGCGCCAGAATATCCACTTTGAGCAACCCGATCGCGTCCAGATCGTCCTTGTCCCACTGAATGATCGTGCGCTCGGCCATGGCAGCGTTTTCCACCGGCACCAGGCTGTCCAGGGGCTGCTCGGAAATCACGAAACCACCGGGGTGCTGGGACAAGTGCCGGGGGAAGCCGATCAGCTGTTGCGTCAAGCTCAAGACCCGGCGCAGCACCGGGCTTTCGGGGTCGAATCCGCCTTCCAGCAGGCGTTCCACGGGCGGAGTGGCATCACTCCAGTGACCGCAGCAATCGGCCAGGGCGTTGATCTGATCCGGCGGCAAACCCAATGCCTTGGCCACGTCACGCACCGCGCCGGCCGCATGGTAGGTGCTGACCACCGCCGTCAACGCCGCGCGCCTGCGACCATAGCGCTGAAAGATGTACTGCAAGACTTCTTCGCGACGCTCGTGCTCGAAGTCCACATCGATATCCGGCGGCTCGTTGCGCTCCTTGGAGAGAAAGCGTTCGAACAGCATGTTCATCCGGTCCGGGTCGATCTCGGTGATGCCCAAGGCGAAACACACCGCTGAGTTGGCCGCCGAGCCTCGGCCCTGACAGAGAATTTTCTCGCGCCGGGCGAAGGCGACGATGTCCTGCACTGTCAGGAAGTAGCTTTCGTAGCCCAGCTCGGCGATCAGCCCCAATTCCTTGTTGATCAGCCCGCGCACCTTCTCGCTCGCCCCTTGGGGCCAGCGTTCGCGAATGCCGCGTTCGGTCAATTCACGCAGCCAGGAATCGGCGCTGTGGCCTTGCGGCACCAACTCCCGTGGATACTGATAACGCAGCTGCCCAAGGTCGAAGGTGCAGCGCCGGGCAATGGTCAACGTTTCATCGAGCAAGGCTGGCGGGTAGATCGATTGCAAAACAGCCAGGCTGCGCACATGCCGCTCGCCATTGGGGTGAAGACGCAGCCCGGCTTCGGCCACCGGCAGGTGATGACGGATGGCAGTCATGGTGTCCTGCAAGGCCCGTCGGCCACGGGTGTGCATGTGCACATCGCCACTGGCCACCGCTGGAATCCGCAACTCCCGCGCCAGGCTCAGCAACGCCTCCAGACGCCGGGTATCGTCCTGGCCGCAATGCAACTGGACGCTCAGCCACAGGCGTTCGGCGAAGGTCTGTTGCAGCCACTGGCCCTGCTCAAAGTCATCGACCGTGTCCGGCGCCCACAACGCCAACAGCCCCGGCATCGGCTCGCTGAAATCTTCGCGCAGCACCTGATACTGGCCTTTCTGCGTACGGCGTCGTGCCCGGGTAATCAGCCGGCACAGGGTCTGGTAACCCTCAAGGTTCTCCACCAGCAGCACCAGTTTCGGGCCGTTCTCGATGCGGATTTCGCTGCCGATAATCAGCGGCAGCTCCACCGACTTGGCCGCTTGCCAGGCCCGGACGATGCCGGCCAGGGTGCATTCGTCGGTGATCGCCAGCGCCTGATAGCCGTGTTTTTTCGCCCGTTGAAAGAGTTCGAGGGCACTGGAGGCGCCACGCTGGAAGCTGAAGTTCGACAGGCAGTGCAACTCGGCGTAGTCAATGCTCATGCGAACCAGCCTTGCAGCCACAGCGGACCGCCCTCACCCACCGCCCGATAGGCCCAGCCCTGTTGGCCGGAACGGGTTTCGATCAGGTAGTAATCACGGCGCACGTCGGCGCCGTCCCACCAGCCGGATTCAATACGCTCCGGCCCCATGAGGATGCGGGTCGAGCCTTCGTGGATCGCCTGAGGTTCCGTCAGCAACCAGCCCGGACGCTGCACACCCGGCAACCCCGCGCAGAGTTGACTGTCAACCCGCGCCTGCCACGCGCATTCCGGCCGGTGATCGGCCTGGAAGCGCAAACCATGCACCGCCTCATCGCCGAGCCGCGCGCGCAAGCGTTCGCGCAGTTGCTCCCAGGGCAAGGATTGCTGCGGGCGGTCATCGAACAGTTCCTGATACTGCGGCACGAAGCTCGGCAAGTCTTCGGCACACAGCCGAAAACCGCGCACCGGGGCTTCGACCTGAACCTGTTCCAGTCGCCCCCGGGCCAGTTCGAAGAGCATGGCCGGATCGCGTTCGGCGCTGAGCAGGCCGACCTTGATCACCGAGTCCGGCAAGCCGGCATGCTCCAGATGCAGATCGAAACGCTGCACGCCGCTGTCCCGACCACAGAGAAAGGCCGACAGATCACCGGTCAACCGGCGCAGCGGAAACAGCAGCGCCTGATGGGATTGCACATCGAAATTGAGCTCGATGCGCACGTCGAAACGGTCCGGCGGCAGGTAGAACGCCAAGGCCAGTCGCCGCGCCCCCGTCAACGCGTCCAGATGCTTGAGCACCTGGGCTTCGAAACGCCGGGCCAGACTCTGTCGCGGCAGCGCCTGCACCTGGCTCAAGGTGCGCAAGCCCATGCGCGACAACGCCGTGGCCACCACGGGCTCCAGGGCGATCCGGTCGACGGGCAACTGCCCGAGATGGTGCTGCAAGGCGTCGTTGTCCGGCACCACCAGCCCGTCATACACGTTGGCCAGCACCCGCGCGGCCACCGGGTTGGGCGCAGCGACGATCCGATGGCGAAAACCCAGTTCGCCGAGCTCGGCGCGCAACCGCGCTTCGAACGTCGGCCACGGCCCGAACAAGCCCAGGCTGGATTCGATTTCAAACACCACGGCACGCGGGTAATGCACGCTGACCTGAGAGCTGAACCGGTAGGCCCACGCGGCGAGAAACTGCTGCCAATGCTCGATCTCCGCGGCGTCGTATTCGGCCGTGGCAAAGCCTTTGCTCAAGGCCTGGGCGGCGGTCATTGACTGCCCCGGACGCAAGCCCAGCGCCCGCGCCGACGCGTTGACCGCTTGCAATACCCGGCGCTGCGCCGGGCCGGTCAGCAGCGCCAGCGGCTCATCGGGATCGGGGCGCTGACGCAGCACCGCGTCCAGCGCCAATTGCGGGAAAAGAATACAGACCCAGCGCATGGCAACCTCAATGCCCCACGGGGAAGGCAATCGGCGCCGAACGCGCCAACCCTCCCCGGCACTTGAGCACGCGCAATTGCGCAGGTTTGGCATCGATGGCGATGCGCAGGGCAGCGGGCGAAGGGTTGATGGCTTCATGGATCGAGCGGTAGGCGAACGCCAGGGTCGAGCCGGTTTCCGCCGCCACCTGCAAACGGCGCAACGCCCGGTCATCGGCCTTGTGCGGCCAGCACAGCACCGCACCGCAACTGCCGGAACGCAGGCATTGTTCAGCGGCCCACAAGGCATCCCGCTCGCTGGCCTGGATAATCGACAA
The DNA here is from genome assembly GCF_056400685.1 of Pseudomonas sp. P5_A12. Lineage (NCBI taxonomy): Bacteria > Pseudomonadati > Pseudomonadota > Gammaproteobacteria > Pseudomonadales > Pseudomonadaceae > Pseudomonas > Pseudomonas sp. P5_A12. The sequence continues at coordinate 4,952 of NZ_JBFUKU010000130.1, forward strand.
CTGGCGCAGATCGACCCCGGCGCTCTGCCACGCCTGGGGATACGGCACGTAAGGGGGCGCCACCAGCACGATGCGTTCACCTGCCGCCGACAATCGCGCCAGCGCCGGCCACACCAGTTGCAATTCGCCGACGCCCTGCCCGGCCAGAAGGATTTCGGTCAGCGCCGCTTCCGGCCAGCCACCGGTAGGCAACGCCGCATCCAGCGCGGCATGCCCGGTGGGTTGCGGGCTGACGGCCGGGGGCGCAGGCCGGCCCTTCCAGACCTGGCCTCCATTGAACAGCGTATCCAGCGCAACGACGGCGCCCATCACCCTTGCCTCACCAGACCGCAGAACACCCCTTCGATAGCGAGGTCCTGACCGGGTTGAACGATGATCGGCTGATACGCCGGGTTGCGCGGCAACAGGCGAACCGTATCGCCGGCCCGCTCGAAACGTTTGATGGTGACTTCGCCGTCGAGTCGCGCCACCACGATCTGGCCATTGACCGCTTCCGGGTTGCGCCGCACGCCCACCAGATCGCCGTCGAGAATGCCGTCCTCGATCATCGAGTCGCCCTGAACCCGCAGCATGTAGTCCGGCACCCGCGAGAAGATCGACGGATCCAGCAGCAACCGGCTGTGCACCTCGGCATCGGCGCCGATCGGCGCACCCGCCGCGACCCGGCCGAGCACCGGAATGTCCAGCAACTCGGGCCGCGCCGGTTGCCCGAGCAAGCGAATGCCCCGAGCCTGATGGGGATTGACCTCGATGAAACCGGCTTCGGTCAGCGCCAGCACATGCTTGCGCGCCACGCTGCGGGAGGCGAAACCGAACGCCTCGCTGATTTCAGCGAGGCTCGGGGACTGGCCGTGCTCCGCGATTCGGTCGCGGATAAAGGTCAGGATGGCGGTACGGCGGGGAGTTAAAGTCGTCATGGAGTACATTTGTACTCTTTTGGCATTTTCCTGACAAGGACTTGTAGCAGCTGTCGAGCAGCGCGAGGCWGCGTCCGCGGTTTGCCTGATAGAACCCGGTTGCCGGGTTTGCGACGGCTGCGCCGCCGAACGCWGCCTCGCGCTGCTCGACAGCTGCTACAGGGGCCGTGGGATCATCAGTTCAATCCGCGGGACGCCAGAAACCCTGCGATGTAATCGATAAACGCCAACACCTTCGCGGTCGCCCGTCGGTGGCTCGGGTACACCGCCAGAATGTGCGGGCCGAAGCTGTCCGGATCGATGTCGTAGTCAGCCATCACCTGCACCAGCCGACCATCGGCTATGTACGGAGCGGCGCTCCACAGCGGTGTATGCAACAAACCACGACCGGCCAGTGCGTTAGCCAGCAGCAGGTCGTAATTGTCGCTACGCAATCGCGGGTGTTGCGGCTGTGGCAGGCTCAGGCGTTGCCCGTCGCGCTCGACCCACCAGAATTCGCGGCTGAGCAATGGATGGCGGTACAGCAGCCATTCGTGGTCATCGAGGGTGTTCGGGGTGACCGGCAATGTTTTGCGCGCCAGATAAGCCGGGCTGCCGCACAACGCCAGACGATTGCTGCCGACCACCCGAGCGATCAGCCCCGGCAAATCATCGTGGCCTTCGCGCAGGGCCAGGTCGTAGCCGCTTTCCAGCAGATTGACGAATTCATCGCACAGGTCCACCTGCAGGTTGATCTGCGGGTATTGCTCAAGAAAACCGCCACACACCTGATCGAGAAACGCCTGCCCATAGGCCAGCGGCGCGGTGATTTTCRGGTTGCCGCGCAGGCCATGCTGCAACTGCTCGATTTCCTCGCCGGCCTCCTCCAGCCGCTGCAACACCTGGCGCGCGGTTTCCAGATAGAGCCGCCCGGATTCGGTCAGTAGAATCCGCCGGGTGCTGCGCTCGAACAAGCGGGCGCCAAGTTCGGCCTCCAGGTGATTGACTGCTTTGGTCAGGGCCGACGGGGTCTTGCCCAGTTGCTCGGCGGCGCGGCTGAAACTGCCCAGTTGCGCCGTGACCACGAACATTTTCAACGCACTCAACTTGTCCATACTTTTTCCATTCCGGCAAAAACGTTTTTCGTGAGGAAGGCGTTCTGCTGCGCACCAGCAGCCACTAATCTGGCCATCAGACGCAATAACAAGGAAACATTYAATGAAAAGATTCATTCCGAATCTCTTGATGGCCGCTGTTAGTTTTGCCTCGATGGAAGCCATGGCAGCCACCGATCTGGTGCTGATCAATGGCAAGATTTTCACCGCCGACCGTGCCCAACCGAAGGTGCAGGCGCTGGCGGTACAGGACGGCAAGGTGCTGCAAGCCGGCAGCGATGCACAGATCAAAGCCTTGATCACGCCGCAAACCAAAGTGGTGGATCTGGGCGGAAAAACCCTGATGCCCGGCCTGATCGACACCCATTCCCATGCGATTTTCGGCGGTCTGGAAATGGTCGTGGCCAACATGGAAGACGAGGTGGTCGACCTCGACGAACTGGAAAAACGCCTGCGCGGCTGGCGTGACGACGGCAAGGCCAAACACGGCGATGTGCTGACCATCGCCGGCATGAGTTCGGTCTACTGGGCCAAGGCCGAAGAGCTGGGCAAAAAATTCAACAACGGTGAATGGGCCGACGTGCCTGTGGTGTTCACCGGCAGYGACCACCACACAGCCTGGGCCAACGACTTCATGCTCAAGCGTGCCGGGATTGATGCCGCGCTGCTCAAATCATTGCCCGCCGCCGAAGTCGACACCATCGGCAAACGGGCCGATGGCACCCCCAATGGTTTCCTGGTTGACGCTGGTTGGGACCGGGTGTCCTCGAAAATGCCCGTGCCGAGCACCGCCGAGATGCTCAAGGCCGCCCAATCGGCTGTGCGCTACAACAACAGCGTCGGCATCACGGCGTGGATGGACCCCGCCGCCAATGCCGCCCCCGGCGAACCGCTGTTCGCGCTCAAGCCCACGGAGAAAACCGTCGGTGTGCTGCCGGCCTATAAAGCGCTGGCTGAAACCGGTGGCATGAGTGTGCACGTGGCGGCCTTGCTGGTGGCCAACTCAAAAAGCGTACCGGCTGACCTCGATACGCTGGACAAGGTTCGCCAACAATTTCAGGGCATCCCGAACCTGACCCTGCCGGGCGTCAAGATCTTCGCCGACGGCGTGATCGAATTCCCGGCCCAGAGCGCGGCGATGATCGACCCTTACAGCAACTCGCACAAACAGGGCGAATTGCTGATTGATCCGAAGCATTTCGGTGAACTGGTCAGCGCCATCGACCAGCGCGGCTGGCTGGTGCACATCCATGCCATCGGCGACCGTGCTGTGCGTGAGTCGCTGAACGGCATCGCCCAGGCGCGCAAGGATCGCCAAAGCGGCGTGACGCACTCGATCACCCACCTGCAAATCGTCAACCCGAAAGAATTTTCCCGATTCAAACCGCTGGACGTCATCGCCTCGATGCAACTGCTGTGGGCTTCGGCCGACGACTACACCACGGACATGATCAAGCCTTACGTCAGCGCCCTCGCCTTCCGCTATCAATACCCGGCGCATTCGCTGCTCAAACAGGGCGCGACCATCGCGGGTGCCAGTGACTGGCCGGTGTCTTCGCCCAACCCATGGAATGCYATGGCCCAGGCCATCACCCGCATCGGGCCGCTGGGCGTACTGAACATCAAAGAAGCCGTGGATCGCGAAACGATGTTCTACGCCTACACCCTGAACGCTGCGCGCACCATCGGCCTGGAGAAGCAAATCGGTTCGCTCAGCCCTGGCAAACAAGCCGATTTTATCGTGCTGGACCGCGACGTATTCACCGTCGACAACAAGGCCCTGAGCGACACCCAAGTGCTGCAAACCTGGTTCGCCGGGCGCGAAGTCTACGCACCGACCCTCTAATAAAAATCTGCTGAACCCGCTGCCAGACCCCGCGTTCAACGCCGGGGTTCGGCGCAGCCTTGCGCAAAAACTGCCCCATACAACAATCACAATATCGGGACTTTACTCATGAAAGCTTTCACCCTGTTCGCCCTCGGATCCCTAAGTCTGCTGCCGTTGAGCAGCCAGGCCATCGTCCTGAATGATGACTTTTCCGTGCTGGTGGACCTGAACCTGGCGAGTGATTACCGCTCCCGAGGCATTTCGCAAACACTCAATGACCCCGCCATGCAGGCCGGCGCGACCCTGGCTCACAGCACGGGTCTGTACGTGGGTGCCTGGACTTCGAACGTCGACTTCGGCGGCGGCCTGAAAACCCGTCAGGAAATCGACTACTACGCCGGTTGGCTTTGGGAAGCCACCGAGGACGTCAATCTGGACATTGGCTATCTGCGATACACGTACCCGAAAGAAAGCCAGTTCAATCAGAGCGAGGTCTACGGCATTCTCAGTGTCTACGGGGTGAAGTTCGGTGCGTACTACTCCGACGATGCGCCGGGCATCGAGAGCAAGCAAAACTCGCTGTACAGCTATGTCGGTTACGAAACCCGATTGCCTTACGACACCGGCCTGAAACTGCGCTACGGCAACATGGACTTCAAGGATCCGCACCTGTTCTCAAGTTCAGGCCAGGCCGAGGATTCGTACCGCGAATGGGAAGTCAAACTGACCCACGAACTGACCGGGGTGCTGCTGGGCCTGGCCTACGTCGACACTGATCTGTCGAAAAGCCAATGCACCAGCAACTGGGGCTACGACGACGTGTGCAGCGCCACCGTGGTGGCGAGTGTCAGCAAATCCTTCTGACCACACAGATCCCCTGTAGGAGCGAGCCTGCTCGCGATGGCGGACTTATATTCAACATTGATGTTGGATCTGATGGCCTCATCGCGGGCAAGCCCGCTCCCACAGGTTTATGAGGTGGGTTCGGGGGTGAGTTGTGCCAGGTAGGGCCAGGGATAGATGCCGCGTTCGTGGCCGTCGCTGAAGATCAGTTGCAGACCGTAGCCTTGGGCATTCAACTCGACCACGCGAATGCGCGGATCAACTTTTACCGTCAGCCCTTGCAAGCGAAACGCCCGGCATTGCGAGCACGGGCACTGACGCCGCAACTCAGCGTGCCCCAGCCTCTGCTCACGCCCATCCGGCCAGTTCAATCGCAGTTGCTGTTTACCTTGGGAATTACCCACTGCCACCGGGTTCATTGCAGCTGACTCAAGGCGATGCGCACGGCTTTGCGCACTTCCGGGTCGCCGTCGTCTTGTGCAGCCTGCAAGGGGGCGATGGCATCCTTGTCGTTCAATTCGCCGAGGGCCAGCGCAGCTTCCTTGCGCAGGTTGCTGATGCGGTGGCCCAAGGTTTCGATCAAGGCTTCAAGGGCCGGGGCGTAATGCAAACGACCGAGGCTGCGAGTGGCGCGCAGGCGGACTTGCCAGTAATCGTCGCTCAAGGCGTCGATCAGTGCGGGACCCGCGTCAATGTGGCCGACTTTGCCCAACGTGGTCGCGGCTTCTTCGCGCACTTGCCAGGCATCGTCTTGCAAGGCCTGACGCAGCGCTGGCAGCACTTGAGCGTCAGAGGCCAGACCGAGGGCGCCGGTGGCGGCGCGGCGGACTTCAGTGTCGGGATCGGCGCTGGCCAATCTCGCCAAATCCGGTAACGCATCGAGCTGTTTGAGCCAGCCAAGTACACCAACAGCTTCGCGACGGACGTTGGCGTCTGCATCGTTCAACGCGGCTAAAGCGGCAGCGGCGGCACCAGGAAAACGCAACTCACGCAACGCCCTGAACGCAGCAATGCGCACGCTGGCCTCGGCATGCCCGGTCCACGGCAGAATCACCCGACCTGCCGCCTCGCTCTTGAGCAGACTAAGACTTTGCGCAGCCGCCGATTGCACGGCCAACGAGGGATCAGTCAGCGCCTGGCACAGCGCTTCGACCACGGCTTCTTCCTCCCAGGCTTCAAGTAAGCGTGCGGCTTCTGCGCGGACTTCTTCGGTCGGATCTTCGGTCAGTCGGTTGACCAGCCACAACAAGCCGTCCGGCTCTTCGAGGTCGGCCAGTTCAATCAGGGCAATGCGGCGCACACCAGGATCGTCATCGGTCAGGCGCGGTTGCAGGGCGAGAATGTCGTCGTTATCGGTTACATCGAATAGTGAGGTCATAGGGCAAATCGCGGCAGTTTGTTTTCAGGGGGAAGTCCGAGGGGGTTCAGGCGCGGTAACTGCCGACCGTCTTCGTGACGCAGTAGTTCGAGGCAATGACGCTTCAAGCGGGAGAACTCATGGCTCGTCACCAGTTCGGTGGTGCGCGGCCTTGGGAAGTCGAGGCGCAAGTCTTCGATGATCCGGCCGGGGCGCGAACTCATGACCAGCAGGCGATCCGCGAGGAACAACGCTTCGTCGATGTCATGGGTGACGAACACCACGGTGGTGCGAATCCGCGTCCAGATGTCCAGCAGCAGTTCCTGCATGTTCAACCGGGTCAGCGCGTCAAGGGCGCCGAAGGGTTCGTCCATCAGCAGCAGGCGCGGACGGTTGATCAGCACCCGAGCGATTTCCACCCGTTGCTGCATACCGCCGGAGAGCTGGTCCGGCCAGCGCTCGGCAAAACCTTCGAGGCCCACCAAGGCAAGGATTTCATCGGCAGCCTTGTGGCGTTCGGCTTTACCCATGCCACGCATCTTCAATCCGAAGGCAACGTTGTCGCGCACGGTTCGCCACGGGAACAGCGTGTGGTGCTGGAACACCATGCCGCGTTGCGGCGACGGTCCCGAGACCTGCGCACCATCGACTTTGAGGCTGCCGGAGCGCGGTTGCAGATGCCCGGCCAGCGCGCCGAGCAAGGTCGATTTGCCGCAACCGGACGGCCCGAGAATGCACACGAACTGCCCCGCTTCAATCTGGCAATCCAGACCTTGCACGGCTTCGAAGGCTTGCGGGCCTTCACCGAGAACGATGGACAACTGGCGAATATCAATCCGCCCTTCCGGGGTTTGCATCACGCTCATCAGGCTTTTCCTCGTGGTCGGTGCCACGGCGTGAACAGCCCGCCGAGACGTTTGATCAGCAGGCTGCTGCCCATCCCGAGTACGCCGATCAGCAACATGCCAACGACGATGTCGGCGTAGTTCTGAATGGTGTAGGACTCCCAGGTGTAATAGCCGATGCCGTATTGGCCGGAGATCATTTCCGCCGTCACCAGGCAGAACCATGAAGTGCCCATGCCAATGGCAAGACCGGTGATGATGCTCGGCGCGGCGCCCGGCAAAATAACCTCCAGCAGAATCGCCCGCCGCCCTGCCCCGAGGCTTTTGGCCGAGGCGATCAGGCGTGGGTCGACGCCTTCGACGCCGTGCACGGTGTTGAGCAGGATCGGGAACAGCGCGCCGGTGAAGGTGATGAAGACCATCGACAGTTCCGAGGACGGAAACATCAGGATCGCCAGCGGAATCCAGGCAACGGCGGGGATTGGCCGCAGGACTTCCAATGGCGGCAGCAGCAAGTCCTCGGCCCATTTCGAACGGCCGATGGCCAGGCCCAGGCCGATGCCGATGATCAGTGCCGCGAGATAACCGGCGAAGACCCGACTTAGGCTGCTGCTCAGATGCTGGGCGAGCTTGCCAGAGTCGCCGAGGCCCAATGCGGCCTGGATGACGGCCACTGGCGTCGGGACGTTGGCGAAAGTGACCAGGCCGAGGTTCCAGTGACCACTGGCGGCGAGTTGCCAGAACAGCAGACAGAGCAGCAGCGATGCGGCCCTGGGGATCCAGCGTGCATAGGATCGGTACACAATTCTTCCTCTCAACCGAGATCCCTGTGGGAGTGAGCCTGCTCGCGATAGCGGACTGACATTCAACATCGATGTCGACTGACCCACCGCTATCGCCGGCAAGCCGGTCTCACTCCTACATTTGACCGAGGTGTCTGTGGGATTAGCGGACGGCTACGGCCTGGGTGGTGGCTTCGCTGAAGTCGAAGACCTTTCCGCCCTGGGCCGTGGCGAATTGTTGGGCCTGGCCTTTGAGCAGGAAGACGCTGAGCTGCCCTTTCGCATCGCTGGCAAACCACGCCTGATCCGCCAGCAACTTGATCCCGCTGTCGCTGGCCTGGGCATACACCGCGCGGATGTTTTTGCCTTCCGACTTCAACCCGGCCAACGCGGTAAACGCCGCTTGCGCCGAGGCGTACTGCCGGACTTTCGGTTCGCCGCGCACCCAGATTTCCGCCACATGGCTGAAGTCAGTGATCGCTTTACCACTCGCCGCATCCACCGCTGTCAAAGGCGTCTGTCCGTAGTTGGCCAGTTGCGCGGTGTAATCCAGGTTCGAGGCCTTGAACGCGGCACGGATGTATTGATCGTCGATAAAGGTATTGAGATCGAGACCGCGATCAGCCTTCTTCAACAGCTTGAGGGTATCGATGGCGGTGCCCACCGCCTGACGGTATTCCGGCTTCCAGCTCAGGTCGCGGGTTTGCACGCCGAGCGGACCGTGGAACAGGTAATTGACCTCGGCGTCGACGCCGGTGACCTTGGCGATCAGTTCGCTGTATTTCTCAGGTTCCGCTGCCAGCAACTGGTTGGCTTCGATGCTCGCCCGCAGATAAGCGACGACGATTTCCGGGTACTTCTTCGCGTACGCCTGATCCACCAACGCGCCGTGGAAGGTCGGCGCGCCGGCCTGGGCACCGTCGTAAATCTTGCGAGCGAAACCACGGCTCGGGAACAGTTCGGCGAACGGCACGAAGTCGGCATGGGCGTCGATCTTCCCGGCCTGCAACGCGGAGCCTGCGACTTCTGGCGGCTGGGCGATGATGTTGACGTCTTTGAGCGGATCCCAGCCTTGCGCAGCAACGGCTCGCAGCAACATGCCATGGGCCGTCGAGGCGAACGGCACGGAAATGGTCTTGCCTTTCAACTCCGCCAATGACTGCACACCCGATGCACTCGGCACCACGATGCCGTTGCCGCTGCCCTTGATGCTGCCCGAGAGCACACTGATGAACAGGCTGTGCTTGCCGGCGGTTTCAAACGCCACGCCGTTGAACGATCCGGGGAAATCGGCCATGGCACCGAAGTCGAGTTTGCCGGCGACCATCTCGTTGGTCAGCGGTGCGCCGCTGGTGAAGTTTTTCCACTCCACTTCATATCTAGCGTCTTTGTATTGGCCGTCGTGGGGCAAGTATTTGTCGAGCAGACCGAGTTCACGAATCAGCAATCCGCCGGCGGCACAATTGATGGTGGTGTCCTGGGTGCCGATGGCAATGCGGATGGTTTCGGCGGAGGCCGACAGGGTGAATGAGGCCAGTACCAGACCGGCGAATGCTGCACGCAATAACATGGGTATCCCCTCGAATCATTTATAGGATGTTCGTCTCCGCCACGATCAGGGCGTGGTGGGAAACGAGGGGTGGTTTGAAGCTGGCGTCCGGTGTTGCCGGATGGCTTTAGGTTGTTTGGGCTGGCCTCATCGCGAGCAGGCGAGCTCCCACAGGTTTCCTGGTGTACACAAGATTTTCGGTTTGCCTTGATCCACTGTGGGAGCGGGCTTGGTCTGGGCGGCATACCGACGATGGCGTCCTGTCACTCAGCGCAACAGGTAAGGGATTTCGACTTTCACCGCCCCGGTCGGGCAGTCCTTTTCACAGGGCATGCAGTACCAGCATTCGTCGAACGCCATGTAGGCTTTCTGCGTGGCCGGGTTGATCGCCAGCAGGTCCATCGGGCAGACGTCGACGCACACGGTGCAGCCTTTGTGGGCGATGCAAAGATCCTCGTCGACCGTGACCGGTGCGTTGGAACGAAAGAAGATTTCCTGGGGTTGATAGGACATTGGGCAGTCTCTCTTTTAGTCAGGCTCAGGCGGCAAAGGCACCGACCCGCAACCGGTCGTAGGCCAGCATTTCTTCGGCGTCGAGCGGAATGATGTAAGGCTCGACGGCTTTCTTGAAACTGGTCATCTGACCGTCATCCCCCTTCTTCAAGTGGCAATGGCAGAACCAGTCGCTGTCGTTGCGTTGCGGGTGATCGACCCGATAGTGGTAAAGCCCCCAACGGCTTTCGGCGCGGAATAATGAGGCGCGGGCGGCCATTTCGGCGCAGTCGCGGATCATGCTGACTTCCATGGCACGCATCAGTTCGTGGGCGTTATGGGCCTTGATCTGATCGAGGTCGCGCTGGATATCGCTGAAGCGTTGCAGGCCGATCTGCATCTTCTTCGTGACTTTCGGCGGTTGCAGGTAATCGTTCACAAAGCGCCGCAGCTTGTACTCGACCTGAGCCGGTGGCAGCCCGTGTTCGCGGTCCAGTGGTG
>NZ_JBFUKU010000131.1:0-15154 GCF_056400685.1 Pseudomonas sp. P5_A12
GAGCCGATCGGCTCCCCGTCAAACCGGCATAATCAGCTGTTTGGCAGCAGGCGGCAGGTGATGCTCTTGATGTAGCGAGTCTCGGCGATGGCAGGGTGAACCGGATGGTCCGGGCCCTGACCACCACGCTCCAGCAGCTGGATGTTGCGGTCCAGGTGACGGGCGCTGGTCAGCAGAATGTTTTGCAGGTCGTCTTCGGGCAGGTGCATCGAGCACGAAGCGCTCACCAGGATGCCGTCCTTGCTGAGCAGGCGCATGGCTTGCTCGTTCAGGCGACGGTAGGCGCCTTCACCGTTCTTCATGTCTTTCTTGCGTTTGATGAAGGCCGGAGGGTCGGCCACGATCACGTCGAAACGTTCTTCGCTGGCTTTGAGCTCTTTCAGGGCTTCGAACACGTCGCCTTCGATGCAGGTCATTTTGTCGGCGAAACCGTTCAGCGCGGCGTTACGCTCGACGCCGTCTAGGGCGAACGCGGAAGCATCGACGCAGAATACTTCACTGGCGCCAAACGCGGCCGCTTGCACACCCCAGCCACCGATGTAGCTGTACAGGTCCAGCACGCGTTTGCCTTTGGCATACGGGGCCAGGCGTGCGCGGTTCATGCGGTGGTCGTAGAACCAGCCGGTTTTCTGGCCTTGCATGACCGGTGCTTCGAATTTCACGCCGTTTTCTTCCAGCGCCACCCACTCCGGCACCAGGCCGAACACGGTTTCGACGTAGCGGTTGAGGCCTTCGGCATCACGGGCGGCAGAGTCATTCTTGAACAGAATGCCGCTTGGCTTGAGCACTTGGGTCAACGCGGCAATCACGTCTTCTTTATGGGCTTCCATCGTCGCCGAGGCGATCTGCACCACCAGGATGTCGCCGAAACGGTCGACCACCAGACCTGGCAGCAGGTCGGAGTCGCCGTAGACCAGTCGATAGAACGGCTTGTCGAACAGACGATCGCGCAGCGACAGGGCGACGTTGATGCGGTGAACCAGCAACGACTTGTCCAGCGGCAACTTGATGTCGCGCGACAACAGGCGGGCGCAGATCAGGTTGTTCGGGCTCATCGCAACGATGCCCAGCGGCTTGCCGCCGGCGGCTTCGAGGATCGCCTGGTCACCGGCCTTGAAACCGTGCAAAGGGGTAGCAGCTACATCGATTTCGTTGCTATAGACCCACAAGTGGCCGTTCCGCAGGCGACGGTCGGCGTTGGCTTTGAGGCGCAGGCTAGGCAGGGACATGACGTCGCTCCGGAAAAAAGAGCGGGAGTATAGCGTGTTGCGCAAGGCCACGGTTTGGCGGATAGACATGCGGTGAAGGCCACGGGCAGAGATGAAACTTCAGCAGATGCGCCGTCCAAGGTGTCGGATCCAACTTTTAGAAGCTAGAATCTGCGCCTCGCCCAGAGTGTGTACCTATGTCCCAAGAGCTGACGACCGAACAGATTCAACAGTCCCTGCAAGGCATCAGCGTGCCCGCCCAGCCGCAAATCATGGTGGATTTGCAGATGGAGCAGTACATGCCCGACCCGGACCTGGAAGTGATCGCGAAGCTGATCTCCCAAGACCCGGGCCTCTCTGGCGCTTTGCTGAAAATCGTCAACTCGCCGTATTACGGCTTGAGCAACAAGATCACCTCGATCCAGCGTGCGGTGAACCTGCTGGGCAGCCGTTCAATCATCAACCTGATCAACGCGCAGTCGATCAAGGGTGAGATGAATGACGACACCATTGTCACGTTGAACCGCTTCTGGGATACGGCTCAAGACGTGGCGATGACCTGCCTGACGCTGGCCAAGCACATTGGCGCTCAGGCCGGTGATGAAGCGTACGCCCTGGGGTTGTTCCACGATTGTGGTGTGCCGTTGATGCTTCAGCGTTTCCCGCAATACATGACGGTCCTGGGAGAGGCGTATGCTAACGCCAGTACCGAATGCCGGGTGGTGGACACCGAGAACCGGGCGTTCAACACCAACCACGCCGTGGTGGGTTACTACACCGCGAAGTCCTGGCGTCTGCCGGATCATGTGACCGCGGCTATCGCCAATCACCACAATGCGTTGGCGATCTTCAGCGATGAGTCGACGCGCAATGTCCAGTTCAAGAACCTGTTGGCGATCCTGAAGATGGCCGAACACATTTGTGCGTCCTGTCGGGTATTGGGCAACCAGGCCGAAGACCACGAATGGAACAGCATCGGGCATCTGGTGCTCGATTATGTCGGCGTCTCGGACTATGACTTCGAGACGCTCAAGCAAACGATTCGCGACCTCGGTACTCACCGCTGAGTGTTGGATAGCCTGATTCGAGTGCCCCATGCCTGAATTGCCAGAAGTCGAAACTACCCGCCGCGGAATTGCGCCGCACCTGGAAGGCCAACGGGTCAGCCGGGTGATCGTGCGTGACCGGCGCTTGCGCTGGCCTATCCCGGAAGACCTTGATGTGCGGCTGTCCGGGCAGCGCATCGTGCTGGTTGAGCGGCGCGCGAAGTATCTGTTGATCAATGCCGAAGTCGGCACGCTGATCAGCCATTTGGGCATGTCGGGGAATTTGCGGCTGGTGGAAGCCGGTCTGCCAGCGGCCAAGCACGAGCATGTGGACATCGAACTGGAGTCCGGCCTGGCGTTGCGTTACACCGACCCGCGACGGTTTGGCGCGATGCTCTGGAGCCTCGACCCGTATAACCACGAATTGCTGATTCGGCTGGGACCGGAACCGTTGACCGACCTGTTCGACGGCGAGCGCTTGTTCCAGCAGTCTCGCGGGCGCTCCATGGCGGTCAAGCCGTTCATCATGGATAACGCGGTGGTGGTGGGCGTCGGCAATATCTACGCGACCGAAGCATTGTTCGCCGCCGGCATTGATCCGCGCCGCGAAGCCAAGAGTATTTCCCGGGCGCGTTATTTGAAGCTGGCGATCGAGATCAAACGCATCCTGGCCGCGGCCATCGAGCGCGGCGGCACTACGTTGCGCGACTTTATCGGGGGAGACGGTCAGCCGGGTTACTTCCAGCAGGAACTGTTCGTCTACGGCCGAGGCCATGAGCCCTGCAAGGTCTGCGGCACGGAACTGCGGGATGTGAAACTCGGGCAGCGCGCCAGCGTCTTTTGTCCTCGCTGCCAGAGTTGAGGCGCGGTAACCAGTTAGATATTCGGCGTGGCTGGTGACGCCTTCGCGAGCAGGCTCGCTCCCACAGGGGATTTGTGATCGACGCAGATCCAATGTGGGAGCGAGCCTGCTCGCGAAGGCGTCGGAACAGGCAGCAAAATATATCAAGCCTTACCGGTAATCTTCCGATACTTATCCATCAACTCGTCTGCAGTCTCCGGATGCGCTTCATCCAGTGGAATGCAATCCACCGGGCACACTTGCTGGCACTGAGGTTCGTCGTAGTGGCCGACACACTGCGTGCACAGGTTCGGGTCGATCACGTAGATCTCTTCGCCTTGGGAAATGGCGGCGTTCGGGCACTCGGGTTCGCAGACGTCGCAGTTGATGCAATCGTCGGTGATGATCAGGGACATGCTAACTCCAGCCAGGGCGGCAGGCCCGGGCGCAATAAACCAATGCGCACAATTGTGCCGCATTGGCGCCCGCAGTGCACGCGGGCGCCGATTCAGCGGTCGTTACTTCTTGAAGCGCTCGGTGAGGGCGTCCGCCACCACAGGGTGAACGAACTTGGTGATATCGCCGCCAAGCGCTGCGATTTCACGGACCAGCGTTGAGGAAATGAACGAATAACGCTCGGACGGGGTAAGAAAGAGGCTTTCTACATCCGGCGCCAGTTGGCGGTTCATGTTGGCCAGCTGGAATTCGTATTCGAAGTCCGATACCGCGCGCAAACCACGCAAAAACACGTTGGCGTTCTTCTCTTTGGCGAAGTGCGCGAGCAGCGTCGAGAAACCGACGACTTCAACGTTCGGCAGATGTTTAGTGACCTCGCGGGCCAGCTCCACACGCTGTTCCAGAGGAAACAACGGGTTTTTCTTGGGGCTGGCGGCGACAGCAATGATCACATGATCGAACAGGCGCGCGGCGCGTTCGACCAAGTCGCCATGGCCCTTGGTAATAGGGTCGAAGGTACCTGGGTACAACACTCGGTTCATCGCGTCGTCCTGGCGGGAGTCCGTTGGGGAGTCGGATGGTATCGCAGCCTTCCCGGTCGGCCAAGTCGCCTGTTGGGTAAGAAAGAACTATAGACGATAAGAGTAATCTCCCTTTTCATGGGTTTTTTAAACGTTCGGCCAGGGAAGTGGCCAGTTGCGCGGTCAGCCCATAGATCGACAATTGCGGGTTTGCGCCAATGCTGGTGGGAAACAGCGAGCCGTCATGGACCGACAGATTGCTGAGCTGGTGATGACGGCCGAGGCTGTCGGTCACGGCGTTTTTCGGGTCTTCACCCATCGCACAACCGCCCATCACGTGGGCGCTGCCCAAGCGTGTGCGATACAACTCAAGGCTCAACCCATCGATCACCGTGCGCGCTTCGGCCAAGGTTTTCACGTAGTAAGCATCGGCGTGCATCGGCATCACCGCTTTGGCGCCGCCGGCGAACTGGATCTCGGCCATGCTGTGGAAGGCTCGGCGCAAGCCGTCCCAGGTATAGGGTGAGACTTGATAGTCGAGCACTGGTGTATTGTCGCTGCGCAGTTCGACGCTGCCGCCGGGGCTTTCCGGATGAAAACCGTCGCGCAGCAACGCGAGCATGGCGTGGGTATGGGGCAGGTGCTCCATGTGCTGGGCGTTTTCCTTGCCAAAACCGCCGAGCAGGGTCGTCGCCAGTGCCGGGTGCAGCGGCGGGACTTCGAGTTTGTAGGCCATTTTCCCGGTGGCGCCGTCCTGCCATTGGAAATGGTCGGAATAGATCGATTGCGGCGCGCCATAGAACGGGTTGATCACCTCGTCGAACAGCCCGGCGGACATGTTCACCAAATGCAGGAACGTGCGTTTACCCAAGCGCTTGTGCGGATCCGGCGCATCAGAACGCAAGAGCAGCCCCGGGCTGTTGATCCCGCCGCCAGCCAGGACGTAATGGCGCGCCTTGACCGTGATCGTGCGGCCGGTCGGCGCGACGCAACGGTCGTCCATCGCCACGCATTGCAAGCCTGTGACTTTGCCATCCTTGATCGACAGCTTTTCGGCGCGGGCCAGGTACAACAGCTCTCCGCCTTTTTCCAGCGTTGCCGGAATGGTCGTCACCAGCATCGATTGCTTGGCGTTGGTCGGGCAGCCCATGCCGCAGTAGCCGAGGTTCCAGCAGCCGCGCACGTTACGCGGGATGACGTGCCAGCTGTAGCCAAGTTTTTCACAACCTTTGCGGATCACGTCGTTGTTGGCGTTGGGCGGCACCATCCACGGTGCGACGCCCAGGCGTTGTTCCATTTTCTCGAACCACGGCGCCATTTCGGCTGGGGAGTGGCCTTTGACATCGTGCTCCCTGGCCCAGTGTTCGAGCGTCGGGGCTGGCGTGCGAAAGCTCGACGTCCAGTTGATCAGCGTGGTGCCGCCCACCGCCCGGCCCTGAAGGATAGTGATCGCGCCGTCCTTGCTCATCCGTCCGATACCTTCCTGGTAGAGGCTGGAGTAGGCCTGGTCTTCGAGCATCTTGAAGTCGCTGCTGGTCTTGAGCGGGCCTTCTTCGATCAACAGCACTTTGTAGCCGGCCGCGCTGAGGATTTCAGCCGTGGTGCCGCCGCCAGCGCCGCTACCGATGATCGCCACGTCCGCTTCGAGGGTCAGGTCTTGGGTCAGTTGCGAGCCATTGTAGGTTTTCCAGCCACGGGACAGGCCTTCTCGGAACGGATCGGGTACAGGCATTCTCAGGTTCTCTAGTTGTTATTTTTGGAGTGTTCTTCCGGGCGCCATCGCGAGCAGGCTCGCTCCCACAGGGGGACGCGATCCCCTGTGGGAACGGGCTTGCCCGCGATGGGGCGACACGGTTTCAGACGGTAGGCGGCCCCGGATACCCGCAATGCGCCCACGATTCAGCCCGGCTGTACCACGCCATCATCACCAGTTGCAGCAACGAGCTGTGGCCCATGCGCAACAGGCCCAGCGAGCTGTTTTCCCATCGATCAAGGAAGTGCCGGACTTCACTGGCGCTGGCGTTTTCCCAGCTACCCCAGATTCCGGTCAGCGGTCCGCGAGTCACGGCCATCCCCAGTACATCGAACAATTGCTGGGTCAGCTTGAGCATTTCCGGTGACAGGTGATTCAGGCTGTTATCCAGGCTGTGCAAGGTCTGGTCGACCGATGCCGGCATTTTCTCGGCCGCGACAGCGCCCTCGAGCATCACCGGGATCAGTGCGCGCAAAAACAGCAGGTCGCCGCTGCGCAGAATCGCGAAGCCGGTCGCCGGAGTGCTCGACGAGCAGCCGCTGAGGCTCGCGCCTAATCCGGCCGTGGCCAGAAAGGCGCTCGCGCCGAGGCTGAATTTCAGCAAGCCGCGCCGTGACAGCGCGGGAGTATCGGTCAAGCTTGGGTTCATTATTGTTGTTACCCGGTGTTGGTGATCGTTAGCGGATAAACAGCTTCTGGATCAGTTTCTGAATGGATTTTCCGTACGGCGGGTAGATCAGCTTCGAGGCATTGAAGCGCTGCTTGATCAACACGCCTTTGGCTTTGCTGAAGGTCAGGAAGCCTTCGTGGCCGTGGTAATGACCCATGCCCGAGGCGCCAATGCCACCGAACGGCATGTCGTCTTGAGCGACGTGCAGCAGGGTGTCATTGAGGCAGACACCCCCGGAATGGGTTTCGTGGAGCACGCGGTTCTGTTCGCGCTTGTCGTAGCCGAAGTAATACAGCGCCAGTGGGCGAGGGCGTTGGTTGATGTAGGCAAACGCCTCGTCCAGACTTTTGTACGGCACGATTGGCAGCAGAGGCCCGAAGATTTCGTCCTGCATCACGATCATGTCATCCGTGACGTTGAGCAGCAGGCTGTGACTCATGCGCCGGCCCTGGCCCTGATCGAACAGCGGAATCAGCTGCGCACCTTTGCTGGTGGCATCGCTGATGTAGCCGTTGAGACGCGCCAGTTGCCGCTCGTTGATGATGGCGGTGTAGTCCGGATTGTCAGCCAGTGTCGGGTAAAAACCGCGAATGACCTGACGATAAGCGTCGATGAAGCCCTCCACGCGGTCTTCCGGCACCAGTACGTAATCCGGGGCCACGCAGGTTTGCCCGGCGTTCAGGGTTTTGCCGAAGGCGATACGTTCGGCGGCGTCTTTGAGTGGCACATCAAGGGACACAATGGCCGGGGACTTGCCGCCGAGTTCGAGGGTCACTGGGGTGAGGTTCTCGGCCGCCGCACGCATCACGTGTTTGCCGATGCTGGTGGCACCGGTGAACAGCAGGTGATCGAAAGGCAAGCGAGAGAACGCTACGCCGACATCGGCTTCGCCCAGCACGACGCAGACCAGGTCTTGAGGGAAGACCCGCGCGAGCAGCTCCTTGAGCAGTAAACCGGTGGCCGGGGTTGATTCGCTGAGCTTGAGCATCACCCGATTACCGGCCGACAGCGCACCCACCAACGGGCCGATGGCCAGGTACAGCGGATAGTTCCAGGGCACGATCACGCCGACCACGCCCAACGGTTGGTAGACAACTTTGGCCGCCGCCGGCTGAAAAGCGATGCCCACCTTGCGCCGCGAGTCCTTCATCCAGCCTTTAAGGCGCTGGCTGGCGTAATGAATGCCGTGAAGGCTGGGCATTATTTCGGCGAGCAGGGTTTCATCGGCGCTGCGGTGGCTGAAATCCTGGCTGATCGCCTCGATCAACGCCTGACGTTCACTGTTCAACAGGTCGCGCAATGCTTTGAGCCATTGCTGGCGCTGGGCGGCCGGCGGCATCGGGTTGGCGGCGTAAGCGGCGCGTTGTGCGTCGAACAGGGTTTGCAGTTCTTCCAGAGGCTGATTCAGGTTCTGAAGGTAGGCGATGTCAGCAGTCATTGTCGGCTCCGGATTAATTGTAATGAAGGCCTTTTTAGAGTCTATACTCTAGAAAGTCAAATGACATCCTCGAACAGCTTTGTTTTATCCACTCGCGGATAGGTCGTAAGATGCCCCTCATCGCACTCTGAATTTAAGCTCAAGCCATGGCCCCACGGATCAAAACCAGCGAGCGCATCGTGCAGAACAGCCTGGAGCTGTTCAATCAGCAGGGTGAGCGCAGTATCAGCACCAACCACATTGCTGCCCATATGGAAATTTCGCCGGGCAACCTGTACTACCACTTCCCCAACAAGCAGGCGATCATCGCCGTGTTGTTCAGTGAGTACGAAAGCCTGGTGGACAGCTTCCTGCGCCCGCCTCAGGGGCGTGCGTCCACGGTGGACGACAAGCGCTTCTACCTTCAGGAGCTGCTATCGGCGATGTGGCGCTACCGGTTTTTGCATCGCGATCTCGAGCACCTGCTCGACAGCGATCCGGAACTCGCCGCCCGCTACCGGCGGTTTTCCCAGCGCTGCCTGATCCATGGCACGCACATCTACGCGGCCTTCGTCGACGCCGGCATCCTGCAAATGGACAAGGTGCAGATCGAGTCCCTGACACTCAATGCGTGGATCATCCTGACGTCATGGGTGCGGTTTCTGTGCACCACGCGGGAAAACTCCAATCACCTGAGCGAACAAGCCATTAAACGTGGGGTGTATCAGGTGCTGGTGCTTGAGGCCGGTTTCGTGACAGATCAGTCTCGCGATGCAGTGAACGCACTGTACGAAGAGTTTTACGTGCCACTGGCCCAAGCCCTTGAAGAAGTGCAGTAGGATTAAAAACCGACTTAGTCACAGGAGCCCGCTATGCCCATTGCGCAACTGATCAGCCCGCAAGCACTGGACCTGAAAAAGGACGAGCCGGGGTTGGTGATTCTGGATTGTCGTTTTGCCCTCGAAGACCCGGATTATGGCCAGCGCAGCTATGCCGAAGGGCACATTGCCGGGTCGAAGTTTGCCGATCTTGAGCGTGATTTGAGTGGGCCGGTGGTCAAGGGCGTGACGGGGCGTCATCCGCTCCCTGGCGCTGAAGCGTTGCTCGAACGCCTGCAAGCCTGGGGCATCAACGCGGACAGCGAAGTGGTTTTGTACGACGACGGACCGGGTGCCTTCGCGGCGCGGGCCTGGTGGTTGCTGGCGTGGCTGGGCAAGCGTGACGGCGTGTTTATTCTGGACGGCGGGCTCAAGGCCTGGCACGCGGCAGGTTTGCCGCTGAGTCTGGATGCGTGCGACAACAAACGCGGCACCTTCACCGGAACACCGGACAACGCGCTGATCTTGAGCGCCGAACAGCTCCAACGACGTCTTGGCCAGCCTGCGCTGACCTTGCTGGATGCCCGCGCCTTACCGCGTTTCAAGGGTGAAGTGGAGCCGATCGATCCGGTTGCCGGGCACATTCCGGGGGCGCAATGTGCGGCGTTCAATGAGAACCTGGGCAGCGATGGACGATTCTTGCCGGCTGATCAACTCAAGCAACGATTTGCCACAAAACTCGGTGATCGTTCGCCAACCGATCTGGTGGCGTACTGCGGTTCAGGCGTGACGGCGTGCCATAACCTGTTTGCGTTGTGCCTGGCGGGGTATCCGTTAGGTTCGTTGTATGCCGGATCGTGGAGCGAGTGGATCAACGATCCGGCGCGCGGCATTGCGACCGGCGAGTAATTGCTAAACCCTGTGGGAGCGAGCCTGCTCGCGATAGCGGTGTGTCATTCAATAGAGATGTCGACTGGTATACCGCTATCACCGGCAAGCCGGTCTCGCTCCCACAGTAATGCTCAATTGTTGCCTTGATTGGCGTCGATCGGCCACTCGCGCCCCACGGCTGCCAGCCACTGCGGGATGCGCCGTTCCAGGTAATAACCCGGTTGCCTGTACGAGCCATCGACGAAACCGACATGTCCACCTTTGGCTTGTAATTCAAATTGCGTGCAAGCGGACAGTTCATCGGCGTGCGGCAGACTGTGGGGGAAGACGAAGGGGTCGTCCGCCGCCTGAATGATCAGGGTCGGTGTGCGAATCTCCCCCAGGAAATAACGGCTCGACGCGCGGCGATAGTAATCCTCGGCATCGATAAAACCATTTAACGGTGCCGTGACCCGGCCATCGAAATCCCAGAAAGTGCGCATGTTCTCCAGCGAGCCGAGTGCCGCCAACGCCGCTAGACCCTCTTCGCGTCCATCATGCTGGAACTGACGTTGTTTGTTCTTGATGTAGGCGAGCATCTCACGCATGAAATGCGCCTGATAGACCCTGGAAAAACCCTGGCCAATGCGATCGGCGCAGTGGTCGAGGCGAAACGGTACCGACACCGCCACCGCACCGGCCACGCCGCTTTCACTGCCGGATTCGCCCAAGTGCTTGAGCAAGATATTGCCGCCCAGGGAATAGCCCACCACATACAGTGGTGCTAACGGACGTTTGGCCCGCAGGTGCCTGATGGCTTCGGCCAGGTCTTCGCTGGCACCGGAATGGTAGCTGCGGGCCAACAGGTTCGGCTCGCCCGAACAGCCGCGCCAGTTCAGCGCGACACTGGCCCAGCCTTGGGCGGCGAGTGCCTTTTGCAAGCCGGCGACATAAGGTGAGTTCGACGACCCCGTCAGCCCGTGCAGTACCAGCACCAACGGTGCCGTCGCGCTGTGTGGGCCGTGCCAGTCGAGGTCGAGAAAGTCGCCGTCATCGAGCCACAAGCGTTCGCGCTCGCGCTCAATGTGCGTGGTTTTGCGCCATAGCGGTCCCCACAAGGTTTGCAAGTGCGGGTTGCCCAGGCCCAGGGCGGGGGTGAAGCGGTCTGGCGGATGGGACACGATTGCTCTCGATGCAGCGGTGCGCAACGGGTGCGCACCTTTTCAGGCCGGTCGATTAACCGGCGATCTCTGCCATACGTTGCCACAACGCGTAGTAAACCCGTCCGGATTTCTGCTCGCGGTGCAGGCGCCAGTTGCCAGGCAAACCGAGGGAAGACGGTGCGTTTTCGCTTTCAGTGTAGATCCAGGCCTCGTCGGCCAGCCACTGACGCTCTTCCAGCAGCGTGCAGACGCTCGGCAGCAGGTTCTGGTTGAACGGCGGGTCGAGGAACACCAGGTCGTAGGCAGTGGCTGTCTGGGTTTCCAGGTAGCGCAGGGCATCGGCGGTCTGGATCTGGCCGGTAGTGCAGCGCAGTGTGCCCAGATGCTCCTTGATGCTGGAGACTGCGATGTTGCTGGCGTCCAGCGCCTGGCCTATGGCCGCGCCACGGGACAGGGCTTCCAGAAACAGTGCGCCGCTGCCGGCGAACGGGTCCAGCACCTTGGCGCCCGCGACGTACGGGGCGAGCCAGTTGAACAGGGTTTCACGCACCCGGTCTGGCGTCGGGCGCAAGCCCGGGGCATCCGGGAAGCTCAGCTTTCGGCTGCCCCATTCGCCGCCAATGATGCGCAGTTGATTCACGCCGTTATGAACGTTGTGAACAGGTTTTTTTGGACGCGTGGCCATTAATGCTCCGGAACCCCGAGCGGTTGCTCGGCAGGTTTATCAGATGGGGCCGGTAACGGCTTTTGTGGCACGGTCGGGCCAGCGCTGACGATGACCATTTTGTCCGTGCTCAAGTGTTTGTTCAGTGCGGTTTTGACTTGTTCGACGGTCAGGCTCTGGGACTGACGCATGAAATCATCCAGATAACTGAGCGGCAGATTATAGAAGCCCATGGCGCCCAACTGGCCGACGATATCGGCGTTGCTGGCGGTGGACAGCGGGAAACTGCCGGCCAGTTCACGCTTGGCATCATCGAGTTCTTTTTGCGTCGGGCCGGTTTTAAGGTAGTCGGCCAGCACGTCCTGCACCAGTTTCAGCGTGCCTTCGCTCATCTCGGCGCGAGTCTGCAGGTTGATCATGAACGGACCGCGCGCCTGCATCGGGGTGAAACCCGAGTACACACCGTATGCCAGGCCACGTTTTTCACGTACTTCGCTCATCAGGCGGGTGCCGAAACCACCGCCCCCGAGGATCTGGTTGCCCATGGACAGCGCGGCATAGTCCGGATCGTCACGGTCGATGCCCAGTTGCGCGAGCATCAGGTTGGTTTGCTTGGACGGGAACTCGATGTGGCCGACGCTGGCCTTGGGTTCTTCCGGCTGCGCGATCTTCGCCAGTGCCGGGCCTTTTGGCAGCGCGCTGGAGACCTGCACGGCAATCGCTTCGGCCTCGGCGCGGGACAAGTCGCCGACCAGTGCAATCACCACGTTGCCGGCGGCGTAGGCTTTTTCGTGGAACGCTTTGAGCTGAGCCTGTGTGATTGCAGGAACGGTTTTCGCCGTACCGTCACTGGCATGCGCGTAAGGGTGATCACCGTACAAACGGTTCATCAGCTCCAGGCTCGCCAGTTTGCCGGGGTTTTGCTTCTGGTATTCGAAACCGGCCAGCATCTGGTTCTTGATGCGTGCGAAGGAGTCGGCGGGGAAGGTCGGTTTGCCAATGACTTCAGAGAACAACTTCAGGGCCGGTTCACGCTTGTCCGCGGCGCTGAGGCTACGCAAGGAAACCAGCGCCATGTCTTTGAATGCACCATTACCAAAGTCCGCGCCCAGGCCTTCGAAGCCCTCGGCGATGGCTCCGGCATCTTTGCCGGCCACGCCTTCGTTGAGCATTGCGTTGGTCAACAGGGCGAGGCCCGCTGCATCGCCGTCCTGGCTACTGCCGGCGGCGAAGATCAGGCGCATGTCGAACATCGGCAGCTCGCGGGCTTCGACGAACAGCACCTTGGCGCCTTCGGCGGTGGTCCAGGTCTGTACGTCAAGGGCGCGGTGGCTCGGTGCCTTGCCGTCAAGTTCTGCCAGCGATTGCAGCTTCTGGCTGGACTTGGCTTTGTCCAGTGCTTCGCTGGCCTTTGAGTCACTGCTTCTGGACAGGTAGAAGGTCGCGGAGCCGATCAGTGCGACAGTGATCAAGCCGACCAGGGCCAGACGTGGTTTTTTACGCTCACTCATGAGTCGTCTCCAGTGGCAGGACATGGGCGACGCTGAGACGTTCGCGGGTGAAATACAGCTTGGCGGCGTTTTGGATGTCTTGCGGCGTTACGCTTTGCAGGTCTGCGAGTTCGGTGTCCATCAGCTTCCACGACAGGCCGACGGTTTCCAGTTGGCCGATGGAAGTGGCCTGGCTGGTGATCGAGTCGCGCTCGAAGACCAGGCCGGCAATCACCTGAGCCCGTACGCGTTCCAGCTCTTCGGCGGACGGTGCGGTGGTTTTCAGCTGTTCGAGCAGCTTCCACAGGCCGGCTTCAGCCTGGGCCATGGTTTTCTTTTTTTGGCTGTTCGGTGTCGCCGACAAGGTAAACAGGCTGTCGCCGCGGGTGTAGGCGTCGTAACTCGACGAACCGCCAGTCACCAACTCTTCGCCGCGTTCCAGTTGCGTCGGGATGCGACCGCTGTAGCCGCCGTCCAGCAGGGCCG
The DNA here is from genome assembly GCF_056400685.1 of Pseudomonas sp. P5_A12. Classification (NCBI taxonomy): domain Bacteria; kingdom Pseudomonadati; phylum Pseudomonadota; class Gammaproteobacteria; order Pseudomonadales; family Pseudomonadaceae; genus Pseudomonas; species Pseudomonas sp. P5_A12. The sequence continues at coordinate 13,404 of NZ_JBFUKU010000131.1, forward strand.
AGATCAGGCGCAAGGCGTTTACCGAGCGCTTGTCTTCGGCGGTGGCGATGCTCGGCACGTTGAAACCCAGCATCAGGCTTGGCAATTGGGTTTGCACATGCAGGGTGATCAGGCGTTCGCCAGGTTCGGCCAGTTCCAGCGGTTTTTTTGCAATGGGTACATCGCGTTTGGCGATTGGGCCGAAGTAACGCTGGGCCAATGCTTTGACCTCGTCCGGGGTGACGTCACCGACCACCACCAGCGTGGCGTTGTTCGGCGCGTACCAGGATTGATACCAGTGGCGCAGCTCTTCGACGCTCATGCGGTCCAGATCAACCATCCAGCCGATGGTCGGCGTGTGGTAACCACTGGCCGGGTAAGCCATTGCCTTGAAGCGTTCGTAAGCCTTGGACATTGGCTTGTCGTCGGTGCGCAGGCGACGTTCTTCTTTAATGACCTCGATTTCGCGGGCGAACTCGTCAGCCGGCAGGCGCAAGCTGGCCATGCGGTCTGCTTCCAGTTCGAAGGCCACACCCAGTCGATCGCGGGCCAGCACCTGATAGTAAGCCGTGAAGTCGTCGCTGGTGAACGCGTTCTCTTCGGCGCCGAGATCGCGCAGGATCAGCGAGGCTTCACCGGGGCCGACTTTCTCGCTGCCTTTGAACATCATATGTTCGAGGGCATGGGAAAGACCGGTCTGACCCGGTGTTTCGTAGCTGGAACCGACCTTGTACCAGACCTGGGAGACCACCACCGGCGCACGATGGTCTTCGCGCACGATAACTTTCAGGCCGTTATCGAGTGTGAATTCGTGGGTGGGTTGTGGATCGGCAGCGAAGGCTGACAGTGGCAGACAAACTGTGCTGAGCAGCAGGCCTGCAGCGCGGCGGGCTAGAGCATTCATTCGTTTTTAAACCTGTTGGGCTGCCCGCTTGGTCTTAGCGTCAGCGGGCGAGAGGGTGCTAGGATAACGGTCCGTTTTACTGGCGGCCACGCCTATCAGGCCTTTGATCGGTCTGCAGGTTGTTTGGGTTTGCGGCGCAAGCTTTGAGTTTGACAGCTAAACTCTGTGTTTTCGCCRACGATGCCGTTCCAGTCCTTCGAATTAGTCGACCTTTGAGTTGCGATTTGCACCTCGACAAAATGTTGCGCGTGAACAAGCTGGGTCAATCACAGTCTGTTCTGCATCGAATATTTATTTGCCGGGGCGCCTTTGGCGCGTCGCTACCGTGAGATAGCCGTCCTCCATGTTTGGTTCCAACGACGACAAGAAAGCCCCAGCTGCGGCTGGCGAGAAGAAAAGCCTGTTCGGATGGCTGCGCAAAAAGCCGCAGGAACCCGTCGTCGAACAGCCACAACCAATTCCTGAGCCCACGCCGGCACTGGTAATAGAAGAAGCGCTCGCGCCGACTGTGTTGCCCGTCGCCGAGCCGGTGCTGCAACCGGTGGTTGAGCCTGATCATGTTGCCGAAGTCGTTACCCAGGCGCCGCAGGCACCTATCGCGCAACCTTGGCTGACGCTACCGGTGGCCGAAGAGCCAGTTGCACTCGTCGAAGATGATTTGGCGCCGCACATTACACCGCCGATTCCTGCTCCGACCGCGTTTGCGCCTGAGCCCTTTCGGGCTCCGGTGGTTGAACCGGTTGTAGCGCCAGTCGTCGTGGCTGCACCTGAACCGGTTGTAGCGCCAGTCGTCGTGGCTGCACCTGAACCGGTTGTAGCGCCAGTCGTCGTGGCTGCACCTGAACCGGTTGTAGCGCCAGTCGTCGTG
>NZ_JBFUKU010000132.1:0-15123 GCF_056400685.1 Pseudomonas sp. P5_A12
GTACAAGGGGCGGGGAGTGTCGAGGGCCTTTTGCCGCCACTTGTTGTCCTCCTTGCTCCAGCAATGCGGGATAACGTCCTTGTGCCCGTCGACCTCTATACGGCACACGTAACTGATCAGCGCGCCATCGGCCAGGCGGTAGTCGTATGCATTGATCACAGTCACGTAACCAATGTCGCGGCCCTTCCAGATTGTCGTCGGCGGCGGCGTATTTGGTGGGGGCATAACCGCTGTCCAATTGCGCTTTTTGTCCTTGGCTTTTACCTGCACGCCAGTGGGTATCGACGGCAGGGCACAGATTCGGCTGTGCAATGCCCTAACCGCTTCTTGCAGATTCTCGCCGTGGAACTCGCGCCGCCAGTCGAAGTGATCGCCACCCTTATTGCATCCGTGGCAATACCAGCGCTCGGCGCCGTCGGCCTTGTCGACGTACACGCGCAAGCTAGGTGTCTTTTCGCCGTGTAGGCATAGGCCCTTGTGTTCTCTACCCGCACTGACTAGCGCCACGTCTTCCCCAATCAGTTCCACCAGCGAGACGCTGTTCTTGAGCTTGGCCATGTCAGCGCTATTCATGGCAGGACCCCACGTATTCGAGAGTTATGCTCCCGAATCTAATTCGTGCTGCTAATCGTGATGCTATATATCTAACAACTTGGTAAAGGGGGGCAGTGTCCGTGGTGGCTGCATTCATTAACTCGTATGCGTTTACAAAATCAGTGCAAGTGATAAAGTCCGATGATCCTTTGAAGTTTATTTTCCGAGACCTTCTCATTTCACGGTAAAGAAAGTCGACTGAGTCACGATCAGCGCCTTTCATCGTGCGAGTAATGATCCCTTCGAACTCCGCGTTGTATACCAACTTTTTAGGTTGTCTCTCGTGCGTCCAAATTAGCGGCAACTCCATTTTTTAGTCCTCCGGGGGGGGGGCTTCAGGCAAGCCGAAGGCGCCCCACTAACTTGTAGATAAAACACCTGCTCAGAAAATGGGGCGGCGTTAGACGATTTCTTCTTGGCTTTCCTGAATAAGTGCCGTTCTCCAGGCTTGGACTGAGCCGAGGGTCCATACGGATGATTTCGGGCCAAGTATGATTTGTTTGGGGAAAGTGCCTGCCGCAATGCGGCGGTAGATCTCGGATGTCGAGAGCGTTGTGAGCGCTTTTACCTTGGGTAGCCTTATTAGTTGGTCAGGATCGTTGATTTGCTCAGGGATATTGCTGGTTTCGCTTGCCATGTCTCCATACCTCTTGGTTTATGGGTGAGAACATGGTTCAAACTAGGAGTTGCCACGAAGATTGAATAGGGGGGCAGGTTGCAGAAAACCCGCCCTCCCATGTTCACTATGGGGTGGGTAGGTTTCAGAGTAAGGGGGGGTGGGCTCCCTCGCGATAATCGCTGAAAGCCCACAGTGGTGCGGTTTCATGGGGGGTAGGTCATTCACCAGGTGTTTTGCTGGCGCCCCCTTCCGGTTTCCAGTTTGCTACCTTGGCAATTTCTTCCATGGCGGTTGCGTTAGGCATGCCGTCCTCTTTGGTTAGGCCATATTCGCTAGCGTGTTCATTCAGCCACTTGAGAAGTGCAGTTTTGGGGGACTTGCCGCTTAAAAGCTCGGGATTACTATAGATGCTGGTCCATGCGTCGACTGCTGCGGCCAACTTGGGGGCATAGTGTGGATTGCTCCTATCAAGATACCCCGGTTGGCTTGATGCTCGTTTTGGGAAGAAGAACGCTGGTCGGATTCCTCGTTCTTCCAGCCATACACATAGATCGGCGCGGTCTACGGTTGTGGCAGTGGGGTCAAGAGCACTGATCGGTACACTTTCGTAATTTGTACCGAAGCGAAAATATATGCGTTTCGCCAAGTACAGGACTTTAGCCCCCAGCGTTCCTCGCTCAATGRCAGTAATCATGCACTGAAGTGCGGCTTGAAAATTGTTGTTGCTGGAATCCACTTCAGTGGATATCACATATACCCAGCCTTCATCGTGCTCCTGAATATCCGATCTAACTGTACTTGGCGCAATACCGCAGATTAGGGCGGCAGCGTTCGTCAGCGACAAGGCATCAGCCAGACACCAAAACTCCAACTCATCCATAGGCAATCCTCCTTAACCCATTGCGTATTGATTAAAAGCAATGGGTTGAGAGTAGCGGGTATGTTTGAGTAGTGCATGGGAGCAAAGTATGGAATTCACGCCTTGCGCTTGAGACTCGCCACGTTGGCGCCTGAACACAGTGCGTCGATGGAATCCGCCCACGCTTGCATCATATCCCGGCGCTGATCCAGATAAACGGCATGGTTGTAGGTGTCGCGGATGCCGTCCGCATCACCATGGGCAAGCTGGCGTTCGATCCAATCGCTGTTATAGCTGCGCCCGTTTAACTCGGTGGACAAAAGATGGCGGAATCCATGGCCGGTCTGTCGGTCCTCATAACCCATCAGGCGCAATGCCTTGTTGATAGTGTTTTCGCTCATTGGTCTGTCGGGGTTTTGCTGGCCTGGGAACAGCAGGGCATAGCTGCCGGTGATGTCGTGAAGCTGGCGCAGGATCGCGACAGCCTGACGGGGCAGCGGCACCACGTGTGGGCGTCGGGCTTTCATCCGCTCTTTGGGGATCGTCCACGTGCCAGCGTCAAGATCGAATTCAGACCAAGGGGCGGCGCGCAGTTCTCCTGGGCGCACGGCGGTCAACACAAGCAAGCGAATGGCGCAGCGGGTAGGGGCGTAGACATTTGCAGCCTCCACCTTGGCCAGAAGGTCGGGCAATTCGGCAAAACTAACGTGCGGGTGATGGCGCGGAGACTTCGCTGGCGCTGCCAACACATCCAAGTCTGTGGCCGGGTTGGCGTCTACCACACCCTTGGCCAGCCCGTAGCGAAATATCTGGTGTAGCCACTGGCGGATCTTCCCGGCTGCATTGAGGGTGCCTCGTGCCTCCACGCTTCGCACCAGTGCCACCAACTCGGGTCGGATGATTCCCTTCACGGGACGCGAACCAATGCCGGGGATGATGTCATTTTCCAGATACAGATTGGCTTTGTAGCGGGTCGTCTCAGCCCATCGAGGGGAGTTATAGGCGTACCACTCCCGCGCCAGCACTGCAAAGGTCAGCTCCTTGATCTTCTGTTCTTGTTTGACCGCTTGTCGTTCGGCACTGGGATCTTTGCCTTCGGCCATCAATTGGCGGGCCTCTGATCGCTTTTTTCGGGCTTGCACCAGAGTCACTTCAGGGTATGAGCCAAGAGCCAGTCGGTTTTCCTTGCCGAAGCGGCGGTATTTGAGCCGCCATAGCTTTGAACCTGTAGGCATGATCTCCAGGTACAAGCCTTCGCCATCAGAGAGCTTATAGGGCTTCTCTTGAGGCCTAGCTGCCTTGATGGCTGAGTCGGTGAGCTGTATGACTTTGCGAGGCATTGGGGAATCTCCGTAGGGGCATAAAATTGACCGAACCGGGGATGCCCCCAGATATGCCCCCAACTGTTGGGGCAGCTAGGAGTCATTTGGGAAAGCATAGACAACAAAAAACCCGCACTAGGCGGGTTCTTTGGGGCTTTCGGGTGGTTTAGACACCACCTGAAATTAATTAGTGGTGCCCAGAGACGGAATCGAACCGCCGACACGGGGATTTTCAATCCCCTGCTCTACCGACTGAGCTATCTGGGCAACGGGGCGCATTAAACTGGTTTTTCAGGGGGTCGTCAAGAAAGTTTTGAAAAAAATTTTAATTATTACCGTCGCTTACGATCCGACCCCCGAGAAATCGGGATTATTCAGCCGGCGGCACGTAGCCGTCAGCCTTGGCGTAATCCTCGCCGGAGAAGTACTTGTCCATCTCGCCCTGAAGATATTTGCGATCTTCGGCGTTCATCATGTTCAGGCGTTTTTCGTTGATCAGCAGGGTTTGGTGTTTTTGCCAGTCGGCCCAGGCCTTCGCCGAGACGTGGTCAAAAATGTCCTGGCCTTTTGCGCCCGGGAAGGGAGCGCGTTCGAGGGCGGGCAATTCTTCTTTGTACTTGCGGCACATGATGGTGYGGGTCATGACGACTCTCCTGCGTTCAATACGGCGGCCGCGCGTTCGAGCAAGGTTTTGACCGGGGCGGCAAGGCCCAGGCGCGGCGGGGTGGCGAGGTTATACCAGAGCCAGTCGGCCTCGGCCACGTGATGGCCGGCCTCCTGGACCCGGACCAGCCAGGGTTCGATGGACAACTGAAAGTGACTGAAGGTGTGCACCAGGCTCGGCAACGCTTGTTGGCTGCCCAGTTCCAGTGAGTGCTGCGAGGCCAGATGTTGCAGGTCGTCGAGGTCATCGAGCTCCGGCAAACTCCACAGACCGCCCCACAAGCCCGTGGAAGGGCGACGGTAAAGCAGAATCGCGCCTTCACCGTTGGCAAGCATCGGCATCAGCGTGCGCTTCTGTGGCACGGTTTTACGCGGTTTGGGGACGGGGTAGCGGGTTTCCAGGCCGAGCATGTGCGCCTCGCAGCCCTTTTGCAGCGGGCAGAGCAGGCAACTCGGCTTGCTGCGGGTACAGAGCGTGGCGCCCAGGTCCATCATTGCCTGGGTGTAGGCGTTGACCCGTTCATGCGGCGTAAAGCGCTCAGCGTTGGCCCAGAGCTGTTTGGCGACCTTCGGCTCCCCCGGGTAACCCTCTTGTGCGGTAAAGCGCGCCAGGACGCGTTTGACGTTGCCGTCGAGGATCGGCGCCCGCAGGCCCATGCTCAGGCTGGCGATGGCGCCAGCCGTGGACAGGCCGATGCCTGGCAACTCAACCAGCTTTTCAACATCCCGGGGAAACTCACCGCCGTATTCAGCCACGACAATTTTTGCGGTTTTCTGCAAATTGCGCGCGCGGGTGTAGTAACCCAGGCCGGTCCACAGGTGCAGCACTTCGTCTTCCGGGGCGGCGGCCAGAGCTTCGACCGTGGGCAGCGAGGCCATGAAGCGGTCGAAGTAATTGAGCACGGTGCTGACCTGGGTTTGCTGCAACATGATTTCCGAGACCCACACCCGATACGGGGTGATGCCCTGTTGCCAAGGCAAATCGTGGCGGCCGTGGCGGTCATACCAGTCCAGCACCGCTGATGAAAACTGCTCGGCTCTCATCGCTTGAACAGCCCCTTCAATGCATCTTTCAGTTCAGGACTGACCTTGTCGCCGAACTTCTCTTCGATTTTTTCGCTGATCTTGTCGCCCGCCAGTTTGCTCGCGACCTGGCCCATGCGTTCGTTATCCAGACGGCAGGCCTTGGCGCCAAGCTCCAGTGGGCCCCGGCAACGCAGCGGCCAGACGATACCGACATATTTGTCGCCGACCTGGCAGGCCGGGTCCGGCATGGCGCTCGTATCGCCTTCGACAAGTATGCCCACGCGATAGTCCATGCCCAGCACGCGCAAATCGACATCGCCGTCGCCATTCACGGTCATGCCCGGGATGCGCACTTTCAGGTCCGGGTTACTGGCCACGCCGTTACGGAAGGTCAGGGTGCCCTTGAGTTCCTGGAACGGCGTGTCCTTGCCCCGTGGCTCGCCGCTGAGGGTTTTGCGGTTCAGGGTGGCGATGCCTTTGCACAGCTGTTGTTCAAGGTTGGCATTGAGCAGCACGCCGTTGTTGATGACGAAACTGGCATTACCGTTGAGGCTGTCGATCAGCGCTTTCTGGCTGTTGCCGCTGGCGGTCAGCGCACTGTTGAGCGTCACCAGGCCTTTGACCGGCGGGTTTTTGCCTTGGCTTTCGAGGATTTTTTCCACCGGCACTTTGTTGATCTGCGTCTGCATGTTCAGCGCAGGTACCTGCTGGCGTACGTCGAGGGTGCCCTTGGCTTCGAAGTTGCCTTCGTACAGATCGCCGCGCAGGTTCTCCAGGGTCAGCAGGCCGCCCTGGCCAGTGGCCTTGAGCGCAGCGTTGTGGATCGGCAGCTTGTCGAGGGTCAACTGGCCAAAGGTCAGGTCGGCGTCCACGTCGAGTTTGCTCAAGCGTTCAACCGGCAGCAGTCGTTCAGTACTCCACGCGTCCTTGGTCGGTGATTCTGGCAGCGGTGTAGTGCCCGCGCCGGCCATCGCATTGGCCTCGGTACTGGCGACTTCGGCCTGACGCACCTGTGTCGCGCTGCTGGCTTCGGCGGATTTGGGTGGCAGGTAGCGGTCGACATTGAACGTGTCAGCCTTCAGGGCTGCGCGCAGCGACTGTTTGGCGAAATCCTCGACGGCGATGCGGCCACTGAAGTTGCTGTCATCGACTTTCAGGTTGATGTTATCGAACGAAACACTGGTCGGCGTGCCGGTAACGCGGCTGACCAGTTCGACTTTGCTCAAACTGCCTTCGGCCATGGCCGGAAGTTTCTGGCCAATACTGTCGATGAATTTCGCCAGGTCGAACTGGGCAATCGAAAGGCCGCCGCTGATCTGCGGCGTCTTGTCGAGGTCGTTGACCTTGAGTTCACCCAGTGCGCGCAGTTGGTTGGCGGAGATCTTGATGCCGGTCCATTCGGCGATGTTCGCCGCTTTATCCAGCAGCAATTGCCCCTGGGCGGCGAAGGTCATGGTTTTGCCTTGCAGCGGATCACCCGCGACTTCGCCGGACATTTTCATGTCTTCGAATTTGTAGCGTTGCAGCGCGCGTTCAAAACGCAGTACACCCGTGAGCTCGGTGCGCACCCGCAGAACCGGCCGGTTGGTGCCGAGGAACGCGGTGAGCTTGACCGGGATGTTGGTCGAGTCATGCACCGGGCCTGTACTCAGCTGGATGCTTTCGGCGCTGAACTGCCGGCCGGTCTTCTCGTCGCTGTATTCAACGCGGGCGTTGTTTACGGTCAGGCTGTCGATGTCCAGGCGAATCGGCTGGGCCGGTTTTTCTACCTGAACGGTGGTTTCCGGTGCTGGTGCGGGCTCGCCAGGAGTGGCTGGTGGCGTGGCAGGGTTGGCTGGCGCCGGGACCTTGCCGACATCTTCCCAATTGCCATGGCCGTCCTTGTCGCGGTTCAGGCGCAAGTTCAGGCCTTCGACACGAACATCGCTCATCTGCACTTCACGGCGCAGCAGCGGCAGCACGCGCACCGACAGGCCAAGCATCTGCAAGTCGGCGAACGGCTCCGTCGGCTTGGCCAGGGTCGCGACACTGGCCTCGTGCAATTCCAGGCCCAGCCACGGGAACAGGCTCCAGCCGATGTCGCCATTGAGCGTCAGCTCGATGTGGGCCTTGTCGCGGGCAATCTGGCGAATCTCGTCTTTATAGTCGTTGGGATCAAAGAGGTGGGTCAGGGCAAAGCCCAACGCCACAATGATCAGCAACAGCCCGAGAAGTACCAGACCCAGGATTTTGCCGAACGCTTTCATGGGCGAGTCCTTGTAGATAGTCGAATTCGAAAATTAGCCGGGGAGTATAGCGCTCCGAAGCGGACGACCGGTCAGGTGATCACGCCGACAATATATCCAGCGGCAGTTTCAGCCTGGCGGCAAGCGCCCGGGCTTCAAGATGCCCGGCAGGGGCCAGCAGGCGCAGGGTGGCGCCGGCATCAGAGGCCATTTTTTGTGCTTCGTTCACCAAGCGCTCGGCAACGCCACGGCGACGGGTAATTTTTCGTACGCAAAGTTGGGACAAGTGCCAAACGTCCTGATGCCGTTGCAAGCGGGCTGCGCCGAGCAGTCGATCATTGAAGCGTCCGGCGATCAGCGAACCGTCCCGCAGGCAGCCTTCGATCAGCTCTACGTCCCCTGAAAACGGGGCGTACAGCCAGTCCGGGGCGTCGCGGTAAATTTTCTGCAAGTCTTGCTGATCCTGGTAAGTGGCCTCGTTCAGCGCTTCGACAATGATCGGCATGGCGTCTCCTTAAGAGGTACGAGTACGGAGGACATACAAAAGGTGATATCGGTTTGGTTTTTCTGTCCTGCTCAAATGGTAACCTTTGCCCGTTCGTCCGTCCTGCTGCGACGAGATGTCGCACAAAAAGCAGCTTCACCCAACAAAACGGTCATGCGTGCGCATAGAGGCTGGGGGTGAGGAGTGGCTGGCGAACCCTACTAATAATTGGGGGATACACAATGACCACGAGCATCACGGCGGACGGCCTCATAGCCGGACAGCCTGCGTTCCTGTCCAAGGAACGCATCATCGCCAAGCCCGGTTTTAACCGATGGCTGGTACCACCGGCCGCGTTGGCCATCCACCTCTGCATCGGCATGGCCTACGGTTTTTCGGTGTTCTGGTTGCCACTGTCCAAGGCGCTGGGCGTTACCAAACCGGTTGCCTGCGCGCCGGACATGAGCTTCATTGCGCAAATTTTCTCGTCGCAATGCGACTGGCCGATCTCGATGCTCGGCTGGATCTATACCCTGTTTTTCATCTTCCTCGGCTGCTCGGCAGCGATCTGGGGTGGCTGGCTGGAACACGCCGGGCCGCGCAAGGCTGGCGTTGTGTCGGCGCTGTGCTGGTGCGGTGGTCTGCTGATATCAGCACTGGGGATTTATACCCACCAGATCTGGCTGATGTGGGTCGGCTCCGGGGTCATTGGCGGTATCGGCCTGGGGTTGGGTTATATCTCGCCGGTTTCGACGTTGATCAAGTGGTTCCCGGACAAGCGCGGCATGGCGACCGGTATGGCGATCATGGGCTTTGGTGGTGGCGCGATGGTCGGTGCTCCGCTGGCCGCAGCCCTGATGGGCCATTTCGCATCGCCAACCAGCGTCGGTGTATGGCAAAGCTTCCTGGTGATGGCCGCGATCTACTTCGTGTTCATGATCGGTGGCGCGCTGTCCTACCGCGTACCGCCAACCGGCTGGAAGCCTGAGGGCTGGACCGCTCCGGCGAAAAAAGCCGCGAACGCGATGATCACCCACCGCCACGTTCATGTGAACGTCGCCTGGAAAACGCCGCAGTTCCGTCTGGTGTGGCTGGTGCTGTGCCTGAACGTTTCGGCCGGTATCGGCATTCTCGGCATGGCGTCGCCGCTGTTGCAGGAAGTGTTCGGTGGCAAATTGATTGGTGTGGACCTGCCATTCGGTCAACTGGACGCCGGGCAACTGGCTTCGATCGCCGCGATTGCTGCCGGTTTCACCGGTTTGCTGAGCCTGTTCAACATCGGTGGCCGCTTCTTCTGGGCCTCGTTCTCGGACTACCTGGGCCGCAAAAACACCTATTTCGTGTTCTTCGCTCTCGGTTTCGCGTTGTACGCATTGATCCCGAACCTCGGTCACCTGGGTAATATTTCGCTGTTCGTAGCGGCGTTCTGCATCATCCTGTCGATGTACGGTGGTGGTTTTGCGACGGTTCCGGCTTATCTGGCGGACCTGTTCGGTACGCAAATGGTCGGTGCGATCCACGGTCGTCTGTTGACGGCGTGGGCGGCGGCGGGGGTGTTGGGTCCGGTGTTGGTGAACTACCTGCGTGAATATCAATTGAGCATCGGCGTTGAGCGCGCCGCCGCTTACGACATCACCTTGTACATCCTCGCCGGCCTGCTGGTGCTGGGTTTCCTGTGCAATCTGCTGGTGCGTCCGGTGGCTGACAAGTACTTCATGACCGACGCTGAACTGGCTGCCGAACAGGCGCTGGGCCACGACAAAGGTGCTGACAGCAGCACCGTGCTGGAGTGGAAAGCGGACGCGGGCACCAAGCCGTTGGCGGTGGCTGCGTGGCTGGTGGTGGGTATTCCGTTGGCGTGGGGTGTTTGGGTAACCCTGCAGAAAACGGCGATCCTTTTCCACTAAGTTTACTGATACCTGATCGTTCCCACGCTCTGCGTGGGAATGCCTCCCGTGACGCTCTGCGTCACATTCGAAGAGGACGCGGAGCATCCGGGGCTGCACTCCCACGCAGAGCGTGGGAGCGATCAGCGCACTCTCGATGCTTGTATGGACATGTATATCCCCGACAGCGTTGGATTCAGCCCGTCAGGGATATCACGTATCGTGTTTCTGTTTCCGCCCCGCGCCCCTATAATGGCTGCCTTTTTCGCCCAATGATTTTGCGGAGCTGGTGATGGCCGAACGTATGGCGTCAGTCGAGCGCGACACTCTGGAAACCCAGATCAAAGCCTCGATCAACCTGGATGGCACCGGAAAGGCCCGATTTGATATCGGTGTTCCTTTTCTTGAGCACATGCTGGACCAGATCGCCCGTCACGGGCTGATCGACCTGGATATTGTCAGCAAGGGCGACCTGCATATCGACGACCACCACACCGTGGAAGACGTCGGTATCACTCTGGGTCAGGCCTTCGCCAAAGCCATCGGCGACAAGAAAGGCATCCGTCGTTACGGCCACGCCTATGTGCCGCTCGATGAAGCGCTGTCGCGTGTGGTGATCGACTTCTCCGGCCGCCCTGGCCTGCAGATGCATGTTCCGTATACCCGCGCTACCGTCGGCGGTTTCGACGTTGACCTGTTCCAGGAATTCTTCCAGGGCTTCGTCAACCATGCGCTCGTCAGCCTGCACATCGACAACCTGCGTGGTACCAACACCCACCACCAGATTGAAACCGTGTTCAAGGCTTTCGGCCGCGCGCTGCGCATGGCTGTAGAGCTCGATGACCGCATGGCCGGTCAGATGCCATCGACCAAAGGCGTTCTGTAATGCAGACGGTCGCGGTTATCGATTACGGCATGGGCAACCTGCACTCGGTGGCCAAGGCCCTCGAGCACGTGGGTGCCGGCAAGGTCTTGATCACCAGTGATGCCGACGTGATTCGCGAAGCTGACCGGGTGGTTTTCCCCGGCGTCGGCGCGATACGCGACTGCATGGCGGAGATCCGTCGCCTGGGCTTCGATTCGCTGGTGCGTGAGGTCAGCCAGGACCGTCCGTTCCTCGGCATCTGCGTCGGCATGCAAGCCTTGCTCGACAGCAGTGAAGAGAACGATGGCGTCGACTGCATCGGCCTGTTTCCGGGCGCGGTGAAGTTCTTCGGCAAAGACCTGCATGAAGACGGCGAACACCTGAAAGTCCCGCACATGGGCTGGAACGAAGTGAAGCAGAAGGTGAGTCACCCGCTGTGGCACGACATTCCGGACCTGGCGCGTTTCTACTTCGTGCACAGCTACTACATCGCCGCCGGCAACGCGCGGCAGGTGGTGGGTGGCGGTCACTACGGTGTCGATTTCGCTGCGGCGCTGGCCGAAGGCTCGCGTTTTGCCGTGCAGTTCCACCCGGAGAAGAGCCATACCCATGGCCTGCAATTGCTGCAGAACTTCGCGGCGTGGGATGGTCGCTGGTAAATGGCTGTCAAGAAAACGAAGCCGCCGATCCTGACCCTCACTCCCGAACAGGAGAACGAGGCCAATCACAAGATCAAACGCTTCATGGAGGATCGCTTCGAACTGGACCTGGGTTCGTTCGAAGCGGCCGAAATCCTTGAGCTGTTTACCCGTGAAATTGCTCCTCACTATTACAACAGGGCGATTTTCGATGTGCAGACGCACCTCAAAGAGAGGTTCGAAAGCATCGAAAGCGACTTGTGGGCGCTCGAAAAAGAATAGGAGCAGCGGCAAGCTTTAAGCTGCAAGCTGCAAGAAGTAGAAACGCGTGCGTGCTTGCAGCTTATAGCTTGCAGCTTGCAGCTCTTTGACGAAGGAAAAAGCATGCTGATTATTCCCGCTATCGATCTCAAAGACGGTGCCTGTGTTCGTCTGCGCCAGGGCCGCATGGAAGATTCCACGGTGTTCTCCGATGACCCGGTGAGCATGGCTGCCAAGTGGGTGGAGGGCGGTTGCCGTCGACTGCATCTGGTCGACCTGAACGGTGCTTTCGAAGGCCAGCCGGTCAATGGCGAAGTGGTCACCGCGATTGCCAAGCGCTACCCAAACCTGCCGATCCAGATCGGCGGCGGTATCCGCTCGCTGGAAACCATCGAACACTACGTCAAAGCCGGCGTGAGCTACGTGATCATCGGCACCAAAGCCGTGAAAGACCCGGCCTTCGTCGCCGAAGCCTGCCGCGCGTTTCCGGGCAAAGTGATTGTCGGCCTGGATGCCAAGGACGGTTTCGTTGCCACCGACGGCTGGGCTGAAATCAGCACCGTTCAGGTGATCGACCTGGCCAAGCAGTTTGAAGCCGACGGTGTGTCTGCGATCGTTTATACCGACATCGCCAAAGACGGCATGATGCAGGGTTGCAACGTACCGTTCACCGCGGCGCTGGCCGCTGCCACGCGTATTCCGGTGATCGCTTCCGGCGGTATTCACAACCTCGGTGACATCCAATCGCTGCTCGACGCCAAGGCGCCAGGCATCATCGGCGCAATCACAGGCCGCGCGATTTATGAGGGCACACTGGATGTTGCAGAGGCTCAAGCTTTTTGTGATGGCTACGCGGCCAGCTCCAAGTCATAAGCTGCAAGCTGCAAGTTAACAGCGCGGCCGCGATCCGCTCCTACTTGCAGCTTGAAGCTTAAAGCTTGCAACTCTTAATCGGAGATTAAGCCCATGGCGTTAGCCAAACGCATCATCCCTTGCCTGGACGTGGATAACGGCCGGGTCGTCAAAGGTGTGAAGTTCGAGAACATTCGCGATGCCGGTGATCCGGTGGAAATCGCCCGTCGCTACGACGAGCAGGGTGCCGACGAGATTACCTTCCTCGACATCACCGCCAGCGTCGACGGTCGCGACACCACGCTGCATACCGTGGAACGCATGGCCAGCCAGGTGTTCATCCCGCTGACCGTGGGCGGTGGCGTGCGCACCGTGCAGGACATTCGCAACTTGCTCAATGCCGGTGCGGACAAGGTTTCGATCAATACCGCAGCGGTGTTCAATCCAGAGTTTGTCGGCGAAGCGGCGCAGCATTTCGGTTCGCAATGCATTGTCGTTGCCATCGACGCGAAGAAGGTTTCACTGCCGGGCGAAACCCCGCGCTGGGAAATCTTCACCCACGGCGGTCGCAAGCCTACCGGTCTCGACGCTGTTGAATGGGCGAAGAAAATGGAAGGCCTCGGTGCCGGTGAAATCCTGCTGACCAGCATGGACCAGGACGGCATGAAAAACGGCTTCGACCTCGGTGTGACCCGCGCCATCAGCGATGCCCTGGGGATTCCGGTGATCGCCTCCGGTGGTGTCGGCAACTTGCAACATTTGGCCGACGGCATCCTCGAAGGTCATGCCAGCGCAGTATTGGCGGCGAGTATTTTCCACTTCGGCGAATACACCGTGCAGGAAGCCAAGGCCTACATGGCCCATCGCGGAATCGTGATGCGCTAAACAAACAATACAGGCCAGTGGACATCATGGCGGGCTCAAGGCACTCTTGGGTACGCCATGGATTTCGGTAGCCAGACATGCTTAAACGCCTTCTTCTAGTCCTAGCCAGTGTCTCTCTGTTGTTTATCAGCGGAGCGCATGCCGCAGAAAGCCCCGACACCGACCTGGTGTTGCTGACGGAAAATTTCCCGCCATACAACATGGCAAAGAACGGCAAAAACTTCGCTCAAGGCGAGAACATCAATGGCATCGCCGTGGACATTGTCCGCGAGATATTCAAGCGTGCCGACATCACCTATAGCCTGACGCTGCGCTTCCCATGGGAGCGAATCTACAAACTTGCCCTGGAGAAGCCCGGTTACGGCGTGTTTGTGATGGCGCGTTTGCCTGACCGCGAGAAGCTTTTCAAGTGGGTCGGCCCGCTTGGTCCGGATGACTGGATCATGTTGGCCAAGGCTGACAGCAAGATCACCCTCGAAACGCTGGATGACGCGCGCCAATACAAGATCGGTGCCTACAAGGGCGATGCAATTGCCGAGACGCTCGCCAAGCAGGGGCTGAGCCCAATCGTTGTGCTGCGCGATCAGGACAATGCGAAGAAGCTGGTCAACGGACAAATTGATTTATGGGCCACCGGTGATCCGGCCGGGCGCTATCTGGCGCGGCAGGAAGGCGTGAATGGTCTCAAAACGGTGCTGCGCTTCAATAGCGCCGAGCTGTACCTGGCATTGAACAAAGACGTGCCGGATGAGCTGGTGGTCAGGCTTCAGGCCGCGCTGGATCAACTGCGCAAAGAAGGCAAGGTGGACGAGATCATGGCGCGGTATTTGTAGCAGCGGCCAGTGAGCAGCCAATCAACGGTACACGCCATCCTTGCCATGCGCCGCCGTCGCTCGATTGCCACGCACACTGATCATCTGCCTGATATCAATCCACTCAATCCCCTGAGCCTTCAACTTCGGTAACTCCCGCTCCAGAACCGCCAGCGTCTGCGGATACGGATGCCCGATCATCACCGCTGAACCCTGTTTGTGCGCCAGGCTGATCGCCGTTTGCAGCTGCGTGAAAATCGCCGCCTCAGTGCGTTCGTCATCCAGAAAAACATCCCGCGAAACGCTGGCCAAGCCAATCTTCTGCGCTTGGGCGGCGGCAACGGTTTGTGCGCTGGTGCGGCTGTCGACGAACAATTTGTGCCGCTGCTGCAAGTCCGCCATCAGCCAGGCCATGGCGGCCGGTTGAGCGGTCATTCGACTGCCCATGTGGTTGTTGATGCCGGCGGTATAGGGCACGACCTTGAACGCCGCATTCAGGCGTTTTTCCAGCTCTTCGATGGGCAATTCCGGGTGCCAGGCGAACGGTCCCGTGGCCGGGTCCATAGGCATGTGCAGGATAACGATTTTGCCGGCACGATGGGCTTCGCGGGCGAACTCGGTGGCGTGGGGTGTGTCGGGCATGATCGCAGTGGTCACTGGGCCGGGCAGGGCCAGCACGCGGCGATCCCGGGGCAGGTTCTGCCCCAGGTCATCGATGATCAGGCTGAGATAGGCTTTTTGAGGGGCCATCTCCACGGGCGCTGCGTGAGCAACACCCGTCAAACAGAGTAGTAAACCCAGGGTGAACCGCTGAAGCATCTCAGCGGCCGGACGTGATGTTCAACCCTTTGAGCAGACTCAAGGCCTGGGCCAACTGGTAATCATCATCCTGCGGCATGGCCTTGGCTTTGCTGCTGGAGCCAGTCGGCTTGTCGGCGCCGCCGTTGCCATTGCCCAGGTGACCCTGCAAGTCGGCTTCCTTGAAGTACTCGCTGTCCTGCTCGCTGGTGATCTTGGCCTTGCGCACTTCGATGTCCGGGACGATGCCCTGGGCCTGAATCGAGCGACCGTTCGGGGTGAAGTACAACGCGGTGGTGATCTTCAGGGCGCGGTCGTTGTTCAGTGGCAGCAC